>JANONA010000188.1:0-1658 GCA_031420575.1 Nitrospirota bacterium
CGTATCAATCATAGTGGATCAGCATCGCTTCCTTGATCTTTTGCGCCTTTTCTTTGCTCACTAACCGTTCAACGATCGCGAGGCCGAAGGTGAGCGCCGTGCCCGGTCCCCTGCTGGTCAGCACGTTCCCGTCCGTCACGACGGACTTTTCCTCATACACCGCTCCGCCGAGCCTGTCCTTGTAGGAAGGGTACGAGGTCGCGCGCTTGCCCTGGAGCACGCCTGCGCTCGCGAGCACGATGGGCGCGGCGCAGATGGCGCCGGTGAGCTTGCCCTTTTGCGAGAAACTCTTGATCAACTCCTTCACGCGCAAGTCCGCGTTCAGGTTGTCCGTGCCCGGCTGGCCGCCCGGCAGCACGATCATGTCGAAATCATCAGGCTTCACCGTGTCAATTACCGTGTCGGGAATGACCCTGACCTTCCGTGCGCTCGTGATAGGACCATTGTGCAGACCGGCTATCACCGTATCGATCTCCGCCCGACGGAGCACATCGATAATGGCAATGGCCTCCACTTCCTCAAAACCGTCCGCAAGTATGACCGCTACTCTCGGCATAGATCCCTCCTGATAACTTCGCTGTTGAAAAACCCCTGAAACGTCCCTCTGAGTGCATGAATAACCAGCGGGTCGAGCCCATGCGGACTCACCCGCATTATACACCGCTTCTCTCCCCTTACGTCCATACAGCATCATGATTTTTCAGTGTCAATGGTTCCGGCTTCTCTCCGTTCCGGCACTTCAGGAGAATAGTTAAATCGTTCAGAGAAAAACGCCTGGTACCCGAAGACCATGAGAGAAATGAGTCCCCAGGCTAATCCCACGACCACGCTGCCGTCTACGATCCCCCGCCAGGGCTGGTCAAGTCGCCGGACGAGGATGACGAGGAGAATGATCCCCGCAGTGACCGATAGCGCCGTGATCCGACGCCGCCTCGGCGCGTGGAAATAGGCCATGCAGAACAAGGGCGCGAGCAGCGCATGAAGCGCATCGGGATGGTCCCTGAGATACCGCGCCCGCGCGGCCACGCGGGGAGAGAACCCCTGCTGGAAGGCCCGGTACCCTTCGGCGTAGGCCATGAACAGGGTCATGAGCGCAAGGGAAAGCCAGTGATACCAGAACCATTCATACTCATTCGAAAAGGCGTCGAGCGCCGGTGGTGTGAGCCGATACACCGCGCCGCCGAGCAGCAGAACGACCCCTGTTAGTCCCCAGAACGCTCCGAGTCGTGAGATCATGGATTACGATACCATCCTTGCGCCTGAAAAAATCCCGTCCTTTTTAGCCGGATTTGCTCGATCATCTGCCGTGACCTTGCCCGCGCCCTTTGCCGGATCCGCGCTCGGATGAGCCCTGGTCGTTCAGCTTTTTATCGGCGTGTTTCTTGAGCTTCTTCGGCTTCCCGGGTTTATCCCAATGTTTTTCCCGTTCCCAGGTCTTCCAGTTTTTTTTGAGCTGGCCGTAGGGGATGCGCTGGTGGCCAGGCGGCACGGCACGGTAGCCGGGCGGCAGATTGATCAGAACGCGGGGAACTTTCTTTGGGGCCACAAAGCCCCACGGCCCGTTGTAGTGTGAGGTAACATACCATCTCCCGCCATAGGGCCGGTACCAGCGGCCGCCATAGAAGATCAGGTCCGCATCCAGATCAGGCGCGAAATAG
>JANONA010000189.1:0-4022 GCA_031420575.1 Nitrospirota bacterium
GACTTTACCGGCATGATCGGAGATCCCACGGGTAAGTCCGAGACGAGGAAACACCTTACGAAAGAGGAAGTTGCCGAGAACGCAAAGACCTACCAGATACAGATATACAAGATCCTTGATCCGGCAAAAACGAAGATCGCCTTCAACAGCGAGTGGATGTCGAAGATGACCGCCGAGGGGATGATCCAGCTTGCAGCCAGACACACCGTGGCCAGGATGCTTGAGCGGGAAGACTTTAAGAAGCGCTATCAGTCCGAGCTTCCCATCAGCATCCATGAGTTCCTGTACCCGCTCATCCAGGGGTACGATTCGGTCATGATGAAATCGGACGTCGAACTGGGCGGCACCGACCAGAAGTTCAACCTGCTTGTCGGGCGTGAACTTCAAAAAGAGTACGGTCAGGAGCCGCAGTCTCTGGTTCTCATGCCGCTGCTCGAAGGCCTTGACGGCGTGAACAAGATGAGCAAGAGCCTCGGGAACTACATCGGCATCAACGAGCCGGCAAAGGAAATATTCGGCAAGGTCATGTCCGTGAGCGATGACCTGATGTATCGATATTATGAGTTGGTAAGCGCCGTATCACTTTCGGACCTGCAAAAGATAAAAGCGGATGTCCAGTCGGGCGCCCTTCACCCCATGGAGGCGAAGAAAAAGCTGGCGGCGGAGCTTGTGGACAGGTTCTGCGGCGCAGGGGAGGGCGCACGTGCCCGCGAGGAATTCGAGAAAGTCTTCAGCAAAAAGGACCTGCCCGACGATATGCCGGTCGTCGAGATCGCCTGGGAAGGCGATACGATGAAGCTGGCGAAGATCATCACCCTTGCCGGCGCGGCCAAGAGCAACTCCGAGGCCAGAAGGCTCATAAAGGCAGGGGCGGTTGAGGTGAATCAGGAGCCGATAAGATATGTCGATTACGAGCTTCCGGCCTCGACCGCGACAGCTTATATTCTTCGCGTGGGAAAGAAGCGGTTCGTGAAGGTGGTAGCGAAGAAATAGGGCAGGTGTCGTCAATGGAAAAAACTCGTACCTGAAGCCTTTCTCACTAAATCCCGCGGATTATTTACCATAAAAGAGGCGGGCTTTTTTTGATAAAGACAAAGGCGGAACATTGAACCATAATTCCGTCGTCCTGGAATTCCCGCTCTCGCAACGCTTAATGGATCATCCTGATCTTCTTTTCGAGTATGCTCGTTACCACCGTTTTATAAGGATCCTTGCTCTCGCTTTCGTAAAAGAACTCCGTTTTCACAAGCTCCGCGGCATTCTCGGCGGGCGGATAAAGCTTCATAAACCTGATCCTGTCCTTTTCATCATAGTGATACACCGCATATCCGAGCACTGTCTCGCGGGCGTTCACGATGACACGTTTTAACTCGAGAGCCGTTTCCGGCAAGCTGGAAAAAATTCCAACAACAAAACCGGCCACACCGCCGATCACTATGGGCGCGGTCTTGATCGCCAGAAATGCAAGCGCCCCGTCTGTTGAAGATGCGGAATAACCGTTCGGGAAAATCCCCTGGGATATTGCCAGCCCTCCCTCGAATCCCCTGCCTGTCCACTCATATACCACCGCAAGCGGCCTGCTCATATCCGCCTTCCGCTGTTCCACGATCGCGATATCGTACGAGCGTGACGGTTTATCATTGACGGCATGAACGATCGTGAACCGCTCTCCCGCCGCGCCGGGCCGCTTCCCGAGCGTATGCCGGAAGAGAGGACGGCCGCGCTCGTCGTATTCAATTTTATTCACAAGGAACGTGCTTTGTCTTGGAACGGATGGATAGTCAGTTATCGGCTGGACACGCTCGGTCATACATCCGGGCAGGACGAGTAAAAGCGAGCACAGAAGTACCTGGGGTGATCCCATCATCATTATAGGTTTTTCCGCACCAGCTCAATCACCGTCACCTCAGGCGGCGCGAGGAACCGGATTGGCGGCCCCCAGGTCCCGGTCCCCCGGTTCACGTACAGGACTGAACCTTTTCCCAGATCGTACCTTCCCGCGTTCATGGGATAGGGGATCCGGGTCAAATACATGAACGGGAAAATCTGTCCGCCGTGCGCGTGGCCGGATAGTTGAAGATCGAAGAGCCCGAGCGACGCCCGGTCTATGCGCGGCTGGTGCTTGAGAAAGAGAATGAACCGGTCTCTCGGTATTCTGGAGAGCAGTTCCTTCTCCGGCATCGGGTTCCCCGGTTTCAGTTGTGCGGCGGTCCGGTCATCCGCGCCCACGATCATGATCGGCCCGGCAACGGCCGCCTCATCGCGCAGGAGCGTAAGCCCCGCTTCTTTTATAAAAGCGCGTGACTTTTCCGGCCCGGCATAGTACTCATGGTTCCCCATGATCGCGAATTTCCCGTAGCGCGCCGTTACCTCCCGCAGCATCCCGGCCAGGCCGGGTAAATGGTTTATCTGGGCGTCGAGCAGGTCGCCGGTGACGACAAAAATATCGGGCTTCGCGTCCTTGACCGCCTTGAGCATCGGCCCAAGCCTCTTGCCCCGGATGATCAAGCCGAGGTGCACGTCCGATATCTGCGCGATCGTGATTTTGTCGACGCCCGCCGGGAGCTTCGTGGTCTCGATCCTGAGCCGCTCCGTGCGGATATCAAGGGCCTCAAAATATCCATACAGAGAGCTCGCGAGAGCAAGCCCCAGGCTTATGAGCAGTGATGTTTTTGCCGAGAGCAGGTATGACGAAATATCCGTTCGGGTTATCCAGCCGGCGGTTCGGGTAAGGAGACTGACGAAATCGAGTACGAGCGAACCGCAGCAGAACAGGAACAGCGCCGCCATCCAGAAATAGGCGATATACGCAAGCGCCCGCGCGGGAAGTTCATATGCATGGTATTCGAGGGTCCGGACCAGGAAGAGGGAGAACGTCATGACGATCATGAACGCGGCAAGCGCGACGCCTGTTCCCGCGCCGAACCCGAAGGCGCTTCGCGCGCGGAAGAAGGCGTAGATGTGCATTCCGCCGTAGATCGCAAAGAACGTAAGGACAAACAGGGTCATCTGCCGAAGCTCACCCCCAATCCCTCGGCGATCTTCACGAGCTCGCCTTCAGGATCGACCAGCTTGAGCTGGCTGATCGCCTTCTCGAGCGGCACCGAGGTGATGATCGGCGGCTGATACGAGACCATCTCCCCGAACTTTTTCTGTACAATGAGCTCTACGGCATGAGCGCCGTAGCGCGTAGCAAGGAGCCGGTCGTAGGGACAGGGGCTGCCCCCGCGCTGCAAATGGCCGAGCACCGTCACCCGTGTCTCGAAGCTGGTGCGCGCGCTGATCTCATTTGCCACGATCTCACCCATACCGCCGAGCCTCAGGACGTATCCGTCCGCGGCCTTCTCGCGCACCGCCATTTCACCGCCGGCGGGCTTGGCGCCCTCGGCCACCACCACGATGCTCGACTTGCTCCCCGCCTTTTTCCGTTCGAGCAGTTTTTCCACGACCTTTTCCATGCTAAAGGGGATCTCGGGGATCAGGATAACGTCGGCGCTGCCCGAGATACCCGCTTCGAGAGCGATCCATCCGGCATACCTTCCCATCACCTCGAGAACAATGACCCGCTGGTGACTCTCCGCCGTGGTGTGCAGCTTGTCGAGCGCTTCAGTCGCGGTATCCACCGCGGTCTGGAAGCCGAAGGTCACGTGCGTGGCCATGAGGTCGTTGTCGATGGTCTTGGGCACGCCGATCACGGGAACGCCAAGCTTGTGAATGCCGTCCCCGATCTTAAGCGAGCCGTCGCCGCCGATAACAACGAGCACGTCAAGCCCCAGCTCCTTGATGTTGTCCAACACCACCGAAGACATGTTCTCCACGACCTCCCGGCCCCCGACCATGGTCTTATGCGCAAAGGGATTGCCCCGGTTCGTGGTCCCGAGAATAGTGCCGCCTACGAACAGGATGCCCCGCGTGTTCCACGAGGTGAGCTGGCGCGTCTTCGTCGGGCTGAGCAGCCCTTCGAACCCGTCGATGATACCGGTCACCTCCCAGCCGTGCTTGAAGATGGCGGTCTTGGTGAC
>JANONA010000190.1:0-2363 GCA_031420575.1 Nitrospirota bacterium
CGGTGTGCACCACGGCGAAGGCCACATCCTCGCCGCGCATATCGAGTACCCCGGCATCGGCTACCCCTACATCGCCCTGCTCGTGTCCGGCGGCCACACGGCGCTCTATCACGTCAAGGGACTCGGCGAATACCGGCTCCTGGGACAAACGCGAGACGATGCGGCAGGCGAGGCGTATGATAAGGTAGCTAAGCTGCTTGGTCTCGAATACCCCGGCGGTCCGGCGCTCGACAAACTTGCCCAGGAGGGCAATCCCGAGGCAATAAAATTTCCCCGAGGCCGTCTGGATGGTTACGACTTCAGTTTCAGCGGGCTCAAGACCGCGGTCCGGAACCATGTCGCCCTTTTCATGAGCAAGGACAAGGGAATCGACCCAGCGCTTAATGTTAAAGACGTTGCCGCGAGCTTTCAGGCAGCGGTCGTGGATACACTCGTTGATAAGACCATACAAGCGGCTTCCGAAACGGGCGTGGACAAAATCGTGGTGGCAGGCGGGGTCGCAGCGAACAGTTCATTGCGGAGCAGGATGAAGCAGGAGGCGGATAAACGAAGTATGCGGCTCTATCTTCCGGGCATGGACCTCTGCATCGACAACGCCGCAATGATCGCGCTTGCCGGCTACCTTCATTTTCAGCGGGGCGAGACTTCGAGCCTTGATCTGAACCCCCGGCCGAGTATGCCGCTGTAATGTCTCACTACGGAGTAATCAAAGACCTCGCGGAGAAGTAAGGGCTATTGGCCCCACTAAATAAAGACCACAGCGGCGATAAGGTGCGAATCAGTCGCCCTTAGACGGCGACCCTATCTTCGAGCGCCTTCCGTACGAGTTGATTGAGGGATAGGCCCAGCTTGGCCGCCTTTGTAGCAGCTTTCCGGTGAAGTTCGACAGGGACTCTTACATTAAAGCTTCCTTTGAACGGTTTATTCGGATCCCTTACCATTTCCCGGCAGGTTTCGAGATAATCGTCAACAGCTTCGTGAAAAGCCTTTTTGAGCGCCTGGACGCTCTTCCCCTCGAACATGATAAGATCGTTGATGGCATCGATTTTCCCATGGAACACCTCGTCCTCCGCGCTGTAGCGCACCAAGCCGATATACCCCTTATACGTCATGGCGTCTTTCATGTAATCACCCCTTTTTTCCTCAGTTGATTCTCGATTTCATTCAGGTAGCATCTTCTCATGATCTGCGAAGAATGTGGCCTGTGGAACTTGATCATGTCGTCCAGCTTCGCGTTATAAAATGCAGTCCGCGAGCCCGCCGTCTTGCCGGTTTTCGCTTCCCCGTAGCCGAAGCTGTTCAGAAGCCGCCTGAGTTCGTCATAGGTAAAATCCTTCGGCTGTAACAGAAAACGCTGCAACAGCTTTTCAGTTTTGCTCATGAAAGAAATATAGCATGAATGTCAGGAAATAGCAACTGCTTTTTAGTTGCAGTTTGGTGGTCTTTCAAGGAACTGGAGGCCGATAGGGAGAAGTAAGAGCTAGTTACAAGTCATCAAAAGATTGCCTTTTAATTTGCAAGGTAAATCATTTGCCGGAAAAGCGCCTATACACCTTCGCTTTGCGATACAGGAACTGATTGGCAAGGGCATGGTGGCGCCACCGAACCCACTTGATTAACAATAGAAGAGAAAGAACAACAAGGTACGGGCACTTCCACTGAGATGCGCGGAGAGAGACTTGCCCCTAAAGATGCTCAAAAGGTAAAGAGTATAGACCTGACCTGTCTAAGAAGTTACCATCGCGTCATGCTAACCTCGCATGCATCCGCCTCGCTACTCCGTGGTTTTCAGTTGCCGGTGACGATCGGTGTCCTTAAATTGATTGATACGAACCTCTCCGTCAGGAAATTTAGCCTTGATTTCCAACTCGCCGCCCATGGCCTTGATAACCTTGCGCAACGTCGATATATACATATCCGCCCGTCGTTCGAGCTTGGACACGGTCGCCTGTTTCACATTCAGTTTTGCGGCCAGCTGCTCCTGGCTCAGCATCCGGACATGCCGCAATTCCTGCAAAGGAAGCTCCGCTAAAAGTTTCCGGGTCTTTTTCGCTGCGGTCGCGCGCGCTTTCGGGCTCATCTTTTCGCGAAGAAGTTTATAGGGTTTCGTGTTCATGATCGTGATCCTTTCTTTTTCAGGGAAGTAAGATGTTCATCGTACAGCTTATCCGCGATCGGAATATTCTGTCTGTACCAGCGGTTGTTCCCCGTTTTGCTGAATAAAGACTACAGCGGCGATAAGGTGCGGTTCGGGACAGGCCAGTGGAGCACATTTACTGTCTCGCAAAGCGAGTTCAGGTCAACGACATCCCGCAGTCCCGGCTTTCCGAGACGACAGCGGGGTCGTTCAAAGGAATGGAGGC
>JANONA010000191.1:0-2330 GCA_031420575.1 Nitrospirota bacterium
GTGGCGATAAAGCTGATCCCGATCGCGGTGAGCGAAATAGCGAGCACATCGAGGCCTGAAATCGAGAGCGGCAGATGGCTTACCTGATACACGTCTTTCGGCAGCGAGATGATGTCGGTCCTGGTGATGAGCGTCACCGCGCCGTAACCGATGATCGATCCGATGGCCGTTCCCACGATGCCGATAACGAGACCCGCGAACAGGAATATTCTCATAATGCTCCCGGCAGGCGAGCCCATGGATTTCAGGATTGCGATCTCCCTGCTTTTCTCCATCACGATCATCGTGAGGGTCCCAATGATATTAAATGACGCCACAATGATGATGACGACAAGGATAAGCGACATGCCGATCTTTTCCAGCAGGAGGGCTGAAAAGAAATTTTTATTCATCTCCTTCCAGTTGCGCGTGTAGAAGGGGTATCCCGCTGACGCCTGGATCGCCGCGGCGATTGTATCAGCCTGGTATATCTTGTCAACCCGCACCTGCACTCCGCTCACCCGGCCCGGCATCTCAAAAAACTTCTGGGCCGCGGAAAGCGCTATATAGACAAACCCGGTATTGTAATCGTACATTCCCGCGTCAAAGAGGCCTACCAGCACGAACTTCCTCATTTTTGGTATGACTCCCATGGATGTTTCTTCGCCGAGCGGGTTTACCATCGTAACGGTTTCGCCGATTGACACGCCGAGTTTTCTGGCAAGGTCTTCGCCGATGATAATGCAGGGCGGTTTTCCCTCGGCATTTTCAAGGTCTATGAGCTTCCCGGAGGTCATGTTCCTCGCGAGATCGGTTACCCTGCCCTCGGTCTTCGGGTCGATACCCCGCACAACCACGCCCTGCATCCGATCTTTAGTCGTCAGCATCGCTTGAGCATAGATAAAGGGCGTTGTAGCCGCGACATGCGCAACCCTTTCGACCTTTTCCTGCAAGGCTTTCTGGTCCTTTACGCCGGTGCCGGTGTATTCCATCACCACAATGTGCGGCATGGCTGAAAGGATTTTGTCTTGAAAATAACCTTGAAAACCGGTCATGACCGAAAGGGTGATAATGGAGGTCGCCACACCGATGACCACCCCGGCAATGGAGATGAACGTGTTGAGCGAGATAGTGCCGTAGCGCTTCTTGGTCTTCAGATAGCGGAGGCTGACGAATATTTCATAAGGGATTTTCATAAGTTCTGTATTTTAACCACTGATGAACACGGTTAACCAACAGTAGGCGCTTCTAAGCGACACGGATAAAAAACTGTTCAGCAATCATCAGTATTTCCGCGCATTTATTCCGCACTCCGCACTCCGCATTCCGCACTCGCATTACTGCTTTTCCTTCTTCATCTGCGGGAACAGGATCACGTCCCGGATAGAGCCGGCTCCCGTGAGGAGCATCACGAGACGGTCAATGCCGATCCCCTCACCCGCGGCCGGAGGCATACCATGCTCGAGGGCGCGGATGAAGTCTTCGTCCATCTGGTGGGCCTCCTCGTCTCCTGCTTCGCGTTCCGAAACCTGATTAAGAAACCGCTCTTTCTGGTCCACCGGATCGTTCAGCTCGGAGAAGGCATTCGCCAGTTCCCTGCCCACGATGAACAGCTCGAACCGTTCAACAAAATCCGGATTGTCATCGCACTTCTTCGAAAGCGGCGATATGTCCGTAGGGTAATCGGTGATGAACGTGGGCTGGATGAGCTTGGTTTCCACCAGCGCCTCAAAGATCTCGTTCAGGAGCTTTCCGAGCGGTTCGCCGCCCTTCAGGCTCGCGCCGAGTTTCTTTGCGTAGTCCCGCGCCTTGTCCCTGTCCGTGAGAACCTCTTCAGGCACACCAGCCTCACGGAGTGAATCGACAAAGCTGATCCGTTTCCACGGCGGCGCGAGGTTGATTGTGTGTCCTTCGTACTCCACCTCGGTTGTGCCGAGGACCTCCATGGCCACGGCGCTGATCATCTGTTCGGTCATGATGATAAGGTCGTGGTAATCCGCATAGGCGGTATAGAACTCGAGCATGGTGAATTCGGGGTTGTGCCGGGTGGAAATGCCTTCATTCCTGAAATTGCGGTTGAGCTCGTAGACTTTTTCAAACCCTCCGACAAGCAGCCGCTTGAGGTACAACTCAGGCGCGACACGGAGAAAGAGGTCCATATCCAGGGCGTTGTGGCGCGTTTTGAACGGGCGCGCCGTGGCGCCGCCGGGAATGGTTTGCATCATCGGCGTCTCGACTTCAATATACCCGCGCGTGTTCAGGAAGTTCCTGAGCGCCTGGACGATCTTCGTGCGAAGCAGAAAAACGTTCTTGACCTCGGGATTGACGATCAGGTCCACATACCGCTGGCG
>JANONA010000192.1:0-2796 GCA_031420575.1 Nitrospirota bacterium
CGAGCGTGTATGACCCGGGTGCGCCGCTGATCGACAAGGCTCACCTTGAACTCGGTGTTCCCGTTCTCGGCATCTGTTACGGCATGCAGCTTTTGACGCATGTGCTCGGCGGACAGGTCGCCAAGTCGGCAAAGCGTGAGTTCGGCAGGGCGGAGCTCATTATTGATGACGATGCAGGTCTTTTTAAAGGTATCGGCCCTGAACCGGGAACGCTGAACGCTGAACTCCGAACCGTTGTCTGGATGAGCCACGGGGACCGTATTGAGAAAATGCCCGAAGGCTTTACTGCTGTCGCGCACACGGACAACTCGCCGACCGCCGCTATGGCGGATGAAAATAAAAAGTTTTACGGCGTCCAGTTCCACCCCGAGGTGGTACATACGCCGCAGGGCGTCCAGATCCTCAGGAACTTCGTGTACGGGATATGCAAATGCGAGCCGACCTGGACCATGGCGTCCTTTGTCGACTATTCCGTGGGCGAGATACGGAAGGCCGTGGGAAGCAAGCAGGCTGTCTGCGGCCTTTCGGGCGGCGTGGATTCCTCCGTGGCCGCCGTGCTTGTGCACAAGGCAATCGGCAAACAGCTTACCTGTATCTTTGTGAACAACGGCGTGCTCAGGAAGGATGAGGCGGAGAAGGTACAGGAGACCTTCAAGGACAAGGGGTTGAACCTCAAGTACGTAGACGCTTCGGCGGAGTTCCTCGTCAAGCTCAAGGGTGTCGAGGACCCGGAGAAGAAGCGGAAAATCATCGGTAATATCTTCATCGAAGTGTTCGAGCGGGAAGCACGGGCCGTGGGTGGGGCGGAATTCCTGGTCCAGGGCACGCTCTATCCCGATGTGATCGAGAGCGTTTCGTTCAAAGGCCCGTCAGCGATCATCAAGTCCCATCACAACGTGGGCGGCCTGCCCGAGAAGATGAAACTGAAGCTGGTGGAGCCCCTTCGTGAGCTCTTCAAAGACGAGGTGCGGGCAATCGGCCGCGAGATGAAGATGCCTGACGATATCATCGACCGCCAGCCCTTCCCGGGGCCGGGGCTTGCAATCCGCATTTTGGGAGAGGTGACTGAGCCGCGGCTCAGGATCCTGCGCGAGGCTGATGCTGTCGTCCTTGAAGAAATTAAGAAGGCCGGCCTGTATAAGGAGATTTGGCAGTCCTTTGCAGTATTGCTTCCGATCAAGACCGTGGGCGTCATGGGAGATGAGCGGACCTACGAGAACGTAGTCGCCATCCGCGCGGTCACGAGCCAGGACGGCATGACCGCCGACTGGGCCAGGATCCCCTATGAGCTCCTGGGAATCATGTCGAACCGGATCATCAACGAAGTGAAAGGCGTGAATCGTGTCGTGTTCGACATCTCCTCCAAGCCGCCGAGCACGATCGAGTGGGAGTAGGGGGGGGGGTAATGTTCAAGGTTTCCGCATGGCGCCGCGACCTTGAGCGTGAAATGACAAGGTTAAAGAAGTGACTCCTAATGACCGCTAAAGGCTCTAAAGAAGTGACCCCAATAGACCCTCCTTCGGCATTACGGATTACCTTTCGGAAACGTCTAACGTGGAGCTAAGGGGCTGCGCGCTTTTGCGCAGTCCCGCTTGAGCATAGGGTTAGATTTTTTTCTCGCCAGCACTATCTTGAGATTCCATAAATGCCCGACGAAAAGCCATCGGGTCGGAGATGCCTGGAATAGGTGCCTGTGGATTGCCAGCACCAGAAATAACCAAAGTTCCAAAGTTGAAAATGCGACCAAGGATATCTTGGTTGACTTGGATGCTTTCGACCTTGGTAATGTTCAGTTCAACTGTTTGTCGGCTGATGAAGCCAAATTTGGCAATAACACGTTTGTTGGTAAAGGCAAGTTCAGTTGTCTTGTAGCGAATGTATGCAACTACCCAGAAAATAATGCCAAGCCCCCAAGCAAACAAGAACAAAACACCGAGCGCTATTAAGGGCGCCAGCGACCACAGGCTGATGTTTCCTGTGTAAATAACTCTCTCGTCTTTGATAAGTGCGCCTTCTATGTAGCTTGCCATAATTACTCCCCCTTCGGTTGATGGTTGAAAAAATCCAACGAACAAAGTTAACCGGCCCAACCGTGAGCCGAATGTTTACAGCATGACCGCAGCAACCCACGGTTGGGTCCGGGTTGAACGAGAGGTTAGGCGGAATGGGACTATCAATCGTTGTGCTTACCCTTGCCTTTTCCCTTACCTTTGCCCTTACCGGAATTGGGCTGATCGTTAGGATCGGCACCGAAATGAAGATCACCGCGCTTGAGCGCATGAAATTCAGTGGAGCCTGGTTTAATCCCGAGTTCCTTAGCCATGACTCCCCAACCACGACCTTTTCCTGATTGGTAGACGCGCATCACCGTTTCTGTGGGTTGCTTTGCCATTTGGCCGAGTCGGAAGACCATGAACGCATCGGCGGGTTCACTTACTTTGCCAAGGACGACCCGAACTTGGGCTTCTGGAACCCCAAATTGAGCACTGACCCTTGCCGAAAATCCATTCATGTCCGCTCGAGCTTGAATGTTTACATTTCTGAGAAAAGCATCAAGACCATCACCAGCCATTGCGGGAGCCGTGAACATGAGGGCTGTTATTGCGGGGATTAGGAATTTGCTCATGGAAGCCTCCTTGGGGGTGTGATGAGCCTAACAAGTTATTATAGGGACGCAATACTGTAGCATAGAGTATATGAATTGGTCAATATTATTTTAAAAAACTTGACGTAACCGGCGGGATTTATTGCAATTCAATTGCTGATTAATATGCATATAATGGAATATCAGTTCTA
>JANONA010000193.1:0-2535 GCA_031420575.1 Nitrospirota bacterium
GCGCGTCACGGTCGTTGAGAACGCGGAGGTGGGCGGAACCTGCCTGAACCGGGGTTGTATCCCGGTCAAGACTCTTATAGCCTCCGCCGAGGCCCTTGAGCGCACACGCAGCGCTGGTGATTTCGGTATCGAGGTGTCAGGCGGGGTCAGCTACAACCTGGCGAAGATCCGTGAGCGTAAGGACAAGGTTGTTTCCACTCAGGTCAAGGGCATCCGGAGTCTGTTCAAGAGCTGGGGTGTGAACCTCATTGAAGGACGCGGCTCGTTGCTCTCTTCCGACGTGGTGCGGGTGGTACAGAAGGACGGCGCTACCATGGACGTCAAATCCGACAAGGTCATTATCGCAACGGGTTCAAGACCCGCGAAATTGCACGGGTTTCCCTTTGACGGCGAGAACGTGATCACGAGCGACGAAGCGATCCAGCTCAAAAGCATTCCCAAGAGCCTGCTCATCATCGGCGCGGGCGTCATCGGATCGGAGTTTGCCTTTATCTACAACGCGTTCGGCGCCGAGGTGACGATGGTCGAGATGATGGCGCATGCGGTTTCCACCGAGGACGAGGAAATATCCGAGATACTCGAGCGAGAGCTGAAAAAAAAGAAGATCAGGCTTATCACGAAGGTGAAAGTGGAAAAGGTGGAGAAGGGCCCGGACGGCATGATGACCGCGATACTCTCGAACGGCACGGAGGTCAGGACCGAAATGATTCTCGTGTCCATCGGCCGCAGTATGAACTCCGAGAACCTCCGGCTCGAAGAGGTAGGCATCAACAAGGGCAAACGCGGCGATATCACGGTGAACGAGAAGATGGAGACCAACGTGCCCGGTATCTACGCTGTCGGCGATGTGACCGGGAATATCATGCTGGCCCATGTCGCCTCGCACCAGGGCTTAGTGGCGGTGGAAAACGCGCTTGGTGGGGATTCACGCATGGATTACACCGTGGTCCCGGCAGGCATCTTCACCATGCCCGAGATCGGCAGCGTCGGTCTCAGGGAAAAGCAGGCCATCGAGAAGGGTGTCAAGTACAACGTCGGCAGGTTCCCGTTCAGGGGGCTCGGTAAGGCGCATGTCATGGGCGAGCTCACGGGTATGGCAAAGATCATCGCGGATGAGGCCACCGACAAGGTGCTGGGCGTTCATATCTGCGGTGCTCACGCCACGGACCTCATTCACGAAGGCGCCCTGGCCATCCGGATGGGCGCTACGGCAAAACAGCTCGGCGGTATGATACACGCCCATCCCACGCTGGCGGAGGCAATCAGGGAAGCCGCGGAGGATGTGCATAAGACGGCGATTCATGTGCCCAGGTCGGGAAAATAAGTTTGAATTAAAGACGCAGGAGCCGCCACGGTGGTTTTCCGCATTAAAGTACTTTACAGACTGACATCCTGAATTTTGAGTCAAGTTTTTACCACGGAAAATGCCACGGAATTTCACTGAAATGAAGAGAACCATATTATTAAGATTGCTTATTACTCTTTCCGTGTGCCCCCTCCGTGCAACTCCGTGGTAAAGTTTCATTTATAGTCTGAGGTTCACCCCGCTAAGAATCTACAGCCGCGGAAAGGAAAAAAAATGAGCGCAAAGACGGAAAGGGACGTAGAGAAAAGTTATCCACTGCCGGATTTTATTTTAAAACTTCGCCGTCTCGCGGATTCGCTCGAAAAAGGCAGGCAGTTTAAAATTCAAATTGCGGGTGAAAGAATATGCGTTCCTGTTCGCGCAACGTACACAATCGAGCACGAAAAAGAAAAAGGCCGGGAAGAAATTGAATTTCAGATAAAGTGGTCAAACAAGTAAATTATAAGGAAACCCTATGACCAACCTTCCGAACACGCAGGCAATAAAAGCGGCAAACCACAAGCCGCGTCCGCTCGTTGACCTCGTGGTCAGCATTCTCATTCCCTCCGCTATCCTGATGAAATTCAGCGGTGAGAATGATCTTGGCGCGAGCGGCGCGCTGATAACGGCCCTGGCTTTTCCGCTTGGCTGGGGCATGTTCGAGCTCCTGAAGTATAAAAAGTTCAACTTCATCGCGCTGCTGGGGCTCATCAGTGTTTTGCTCACCGGCGGCATCGGCTTGCTGCGGCTCGATACCCAATGGCTGGCGGTCAAGGAAGCCGCCATTCCCGGTTTGATCGGCGTTGCCGCGCTGGTTTCCACCCGTACCCGTTATCCGCTGATCAGGACATTGTTATATAACCCGGCCGTCGTTGATATTGAAAAAATTGAACGGAAACTCGCGGAAAACGGCGCTGCAGGGGTCTTTGAAGCCCGTTTGCTCTACGCCACCTATCTGCTTGGCGGAGCTTTTTTCTTTTCAGCGGTGATGAACTACACCCTCGCGAAATGGATTGTTGTCAGCCCGGCGGGCAGCGCCGCCTTCAACGAGGAGCTTGGGCGGTTGACTCTGCTCAGCTATCCGGTGATCGCGATCCCTTCCCTGATAATGATGATGACCATTTTTTATTATCTGTGGCGCACTATTCGCAGCCTTACCGGACTTGCTCTGAACGAGGTCCTCGCAGCAA
>JANONA010000194.1:0-2392 GCA_031420575.1 Nitrospirota bacterium
TTTCAGCGCCTCAGTATGAACGTGGCCTCGATTCCCTGGGTCAAGAAGGTGGTCAGGTCGGTCCGCATGCGGGACGCCGTCGAGCTTGCATCGCTCGTAATGCGGCAGCCTACGGCCGCGTTGGCGAGAAAAACAGCCGAAAACTTTATAGAAGAGCGGTTCCCCGATCTGGCGGCGGAACTGTGATGTGATTGCGGAGTGCACCCTGCATTCGCGTAAACACTCATAAGCGCTGGGCGCAGGCGGAATGCGGAATGAGAACCAAGAAGTTATGGTTTCAATCCGTCTCGGACACAACAAGGCGTTTTACGTTCCCGAGGCGTTTTAACGTGGAAGGAACAAACCGGGAGGTGGATAGTATGGGAATTCATGCGGCAGTCAAGAATAGCGCGTCAACAAACGAATCAGCGGGAACGGTAATACGCAAGAAGGTAGTTCTCTTTTGATCGGTGGCGAGATAAGGTTTTTCGCCGCCTGCAAAATCGCTTGCAATAAGTCTACTGGTGAGTATAATACTCTAAAGTATACTTATCTGTACTCGGGAAGGCGCCATGTTCGTAAATAGGGGAAAAGAACTGGAGTTCCTGCATGCCGCCCATAAAGGGAAAGGGCCGCAATTCATCGTGGTCTATGGCAAGCGGCGCGTGGGCAAGACGGAACTCGTGAAGCGGTTTTTCAAGGACCTGCCCCACGTCTATTTCCTCGCGGACAAGGCTTCCGAAAAGGACCAGCTCCGGAGCCTTGCGGAGAAGGTGGGCCTTCAGTTTAAAGACGACTTCCTGATATCGCGGGGATTCGGGAGCTGGTACGATTTCTTCAAGTACATAAAGGGAAAAGGGAGGATTGTCGTCACGATTGATGAATTTCCCTTTCTCATCGAAGCGAACAAGGCGGTGCCGTCTTTGTTCCAGAAGGGGTGGGACGAGGAGCTCAAGGATTCCCGGATATTTCTCATCCTGCTTGGATCGAGCATCGGCATGATGGAAACGGAGGTCCTGGGCTATAAGTCCCCGCTCTTCGGCAGAAGAACCGGGCAGCTTTTGATCGAGCCCCTCGACTTCTGGCATACAAGAAAGTTCTTCCCGAAAAAAACAATCGATGAGGCTGTCGCCATCTACGCCACCCTGGGAGGCACACCTGCCTATCTGCTTCGGTTCGACCCCTCCGCGGATTACTGGACAAATGTCAGGAACAATATGCTCACGACGGAATCCTATCTCTTCGCCGAGCCCGAGTTCATTCTTCGCGAGGAACTTCGGGAGCCGCGGAACTATTTTTCCATCCTGCGGGCGATCTCGATGGGAAAAACGAAAATGAGCGAGATCATCAACGAGACGGGATTCGAAAAAAATGTTGTGGGCAAGTACCTTTCAGTCCTTGCTGAGCTCAGGATCATCCGGAGAGAGGTACCGGTCACGGAGAAATCCTATGAAAAAAGCAAGAAGGGCATCTATCTGATGGACGATCATTTTTTCCGGTTCTGGTTCAACTTCGTCTTTCCGAACAAGAGTTTTATTAACGAAGGGGAATCCGAATATGTCGTGAAAAATAAGATAAAACCAGGCATGGACATCTTCGTCTCCCAAGCGTTCGAGGAAATATGCAGATCATATGTCCGGAAGGGCCGTTTGGACGGACTTCGGTTCAACACAGCGGGCCGCTGGTGGTCGAAGGCCGCCGAGCTCGACATTGTCGCCATGAATGAGGATGACAACGTCATCCTGTTCGGCGAGGCCAAGTGGAGTATGAAGAAGGTCGGAACGGATATCCTCGCGGACTTGAGGAAAAAAGCCGAACTTGTCGAGTGGGGCAGGAAAAACAGAAAAGAGCATTATGTCCTGTTCAGCAGAAAGGGCTTTACCGAGGAGCTGGCGCGGGAAGCGGGGAAGAGCGGCGTTTTCCTGGTAGGTCTTGAAAAACTTGGTTCTTCGAGAATAGATTAATCTTTTAAGCATCTGCTCAGGTTGGCCGCAAAAGAACACACCCTGCACTCGCGCATAGCACTTGTAAACGCTGGGCGCAGGCAAAGAACTCAAAGGAAAACCCAAAATCTTGTATTTTAGTTTTAAATAGTATGGAAGGGAATTGCAAAGCACAAGCGCAGGAAGGTTACACCGGAGCAGTTGAAGAAAGACCTTGAGGCCGTCGAAGATGAAGTATAGGGTCTTTCTGGACACGAATGTCTTCATCTACGCGTTCGAATTTTCCGGGAGCAATTCCGCCGCGGCAAGCGCGTATTGAATGAGCGGGTGCGCATACCCCTTTGTGTCGTTCTCAATGTCTCATACGGTGATTACGATGAAATTGATGGGCGGAATAAAGAGCTTCTCAAGCGAGGGTAATTCCATGAAAATGAGATGCGAAAGTTGGAAGTATCAAATAGCAACAACGT
>JANONA010000195.1:0-5802 GCA_031420575.1 Nitrospirota bacterium
GGGCGTGGATACGGTGGTGCTCCGGGACCGGATGAAGCTGGCCCATGACGGCGTGGTGATCGTGATCCTCGGCATCGAGAAGAGCACGGGCAGGGTGGTTTCAGGTCCGGACATCGTGTCGCGCGGTTTTGTGTTCGAGGATGCATCGCAGGAGCTTCTGGCCGAGGTGAAGGACGTGGTCCTGGACACGCTGACCCTCATGATCCCCGAGGCCAAGGGCGACTGGTCCCTCGTGTCCGCCCGGGTACGGGGCGCGCTCAAGAAGTTCATCAACAAGCGCATGGAGCGCAGACCGATGATCCTGCCGATCATCATGGAAATATGATTGTGGTCAAAAGCTGATTTTTGCTGTAAAATGACGGTATTGGATGCTTCCGAAGCGCCTCGGAGCGAGGTGAGGGAGCGGCTTGGCAAAATTTGTAAAACGCGAGGTTAAATTATGAAAGAAAGAATCGAAGTTAATTCGAATATTCATTTTGGAAAGCCATGTATTACTGGAACCAGGATCACCGTGCAGAGCGTTCTTGAACTGGTAAGAGAAGGACTTTCTTTCGCGACAATCATCAAGGACTACTATTCTGAACTGAAGGTTGAAGATATTCAGGCAAGCATTGAGTATGCTATTGATGTTGTGGTTGCTGAAGAAATCCATATTTCAACTCCCGCATGAAATTCTTTCTCGATCAAGACGTGTACGCGGCGACTGCGCGGTTTCTCAGGGGCTTGGGCCATGATGTTGTAACCGCCTCCGAAGCGGGTTGCTCCCGCGCTTCCGATGCCGATCTGCTCCGAATGGCGGGAGATCAGGGGCGGATATTGGTTACGCGCGACAGGGACTACGGAAGTCTTGTGTTTGTGCGAGGCGCCGGTTCCGGCGTCATGTATCTGCGCATTCTTCCTTCCACATTAAACTCCGTCCATCAGGAGATCGAAGCGGTTTTACAAGCTCATACTGAAGAGGATCTCAATAGGGCCTTCGTCGTCATTGAGCAGGGACGGCATAGATTCCGGAAACTCTAATTTCGGAGAAGTTCTATTCATGAGTACGCAAACTTCCATTGAGTGGACAGAAGCGACATGGAACCCAACAGTAGGGTGCTTCAAAATATCACCAGGTTGCCAGAACTGCTACGCAGAGACCATGGCGCGCCGTCTGAAGGCTATGGGTGTTAACGGATATGAGAATGGCTTTAAGCTCACCCTCTTGCCGAAGCGCCTGACAGATCCTTTAGAGCGCAAAAAGCCGACGATCTATTTTGTTAACTCCATGAGCGATCTTTTTCATGAGAAAATACCGGCCACCTATATCCGCCAGGTTTTCGATGTGATGAAGAAAGCTCCGCAGCATACGTTCCAGGTTTTGACAAAGCGGGCTGATAAGATGACGGAGTTCTTTAAAACCTATCAGGCCTCAACAAACGCGTGGCTCGGCGCTACGGTTGAGAATAAGCAGCACGGCCTCCCTCGTATAGATCAACTCCGCAAGGTGAAAGCGCATGTGCGCTTCCTTTCAATAGAACCTCTTCTCGAAGATTTGGGTGCGCTCAATTTGTCTGGCATCCACTGGGTCATTGTCGGCGGTGAATCAGGCCCGAAGGCGCGGCTCATGAAACCCGAGTGGGTCATGAATATCAAGCGCCAGTGCGAAGAACAGAATGTCGTCTTTTTTTTCAAGCAGTGGGGCGGCTGGGGCGCGGATGGGAAGAAACGCGCAAAGAAGGAAAACGGAAGATTGTTGTTTGGCCGAACATGGGATGCAACCCCCAGTCATAAGAACCATCCCCAGCTCACCTTGTAATATGGAGAAAATAATGAAAACAATGAGCCCAGAAAAGGTCGCCTGTTTTATTTCCTTCCTCAATGGGGAAGTAAAAAGCCAATGGGAAGAGCGCTCCATGTTGCGGGGCAAGGGAATGGACGACCTTGCTTATAATTGCAAGATGAAGGCAGCACAAACAGAGCTCGTCAGGGCCGTTTTTCTGAAACTGGTAAATGATGAGCCGATGGAAATTACGGAAAAAGATCTTCATCGGACAAGTTAGCGATTGAACTGTCTATGCCAACACTAAATTGGATCGGAAAAGAAGCTGTGGTGAACCACCACCTGCAGGTGCCGTTTCACCTGCTCAAGGACGTGCCGAGTCTTGCCTGTGGTGAGCCAGGCGATGGGAACCTGATCGTCCAGGGTGATAACCTTGTCGCGCTCAAGGCGCTGTTGCCCTACTACGCGGGACAGGTGAACTGCATCTATAATTATCTCGCTACCGGTAATGAAGGTTGCCGTTGCCGGATTCGGGGATACGGCCTGTCTGAAGTTGAATGTTTTATGATTTTGCAGGCATGGCCACTTATCTGCTTGCCTTTATTGGCAAACTGTACTATTTTCATATCAATTTACAGATGTCTATAACTCGCATGGACGAACTAAACTCAAAATGGCATCACCCAGGCGGGAAGCTGGTCGAGCAGGGGCCGATGTCTTTAACCGACGAGGAGCTTCTTGCCGTCCTGATAGGAAGTGGTTACAAGGGCCGCTCCGCCCAGGCAATAGCAAGAGAATTAATGGATTGCTATTATTCCTTAGCCGGATTGCTCGGCAAGACCTCCAGTGACATTTCTCAAATCAAAGGCTTGAAGAACGGCAAGACGGCAAGAATATCGGCTGCCTTTGAAATGACTCGAAGGATATTCAGCGAGAACAATTGGGATCTGCCGAACAGCAGACTGTTGAAATTAGGACTGCCAAGTGCGACCGATGCGGACCTGCTTGCCGTTCTTATCGGAAGTGGATATAAGGCCAGGACCCCGAACGCGCTTTCAAATGAACTGTTGAAAAAGTACAAATCGATAAGCGGACTGATGGGGAAAAAGCTGTCGGACATGGCGAAGATCGATGGATTGGGAGACGTAAAAATAATCAGAATCGCCGCTGCGTTGGAAGTTGCGCGAAGAATTGCGAGGGCGCTTGAAAAGGAATAGGTTGAAAAAGGATAAAAAAGTAGATGCCTCGATAACAGGCAGGGAAGAAAAGGAACATCTTAACCGCCAGATTCCCCCGCTTGCCCATACGCCGATGTATCTATGGCATAAGTACTGGTCGAGAAAAACATGGAACGTCGTCGGCGAATTTATCAAGACCTATTGCCCGGAAAAAGGTCTTGTATTCGATCCTTTTGCGGGAAGCGGTATAACCGCAATGGAAGCGTTGAAAAACGGCAGACGGGTTATTGCCTGCGACTTGAATCCGATTGCCGCGGAGATTATCCGCCTCACCATTAAACCGGTAAATGAAGTAGCTCTTTTTGAGGCCTTCAAACGCGTTGAGGAAAAAGTAAAAGAAAAAATTGAGAAATTGTACATTACAGAGTGCAGAAAATGCAGGAAAGAGATTGTTATTGACTGCGCCATATGGAAGCAGGGTGCATGTCTGGAAGTGCGCTATCAAGGTTGCCCTCATTGTGGAGACAGGCAGGAAAAAAACTGTAAGCTGACGAAAAATGATAAAATGCAGCTTGATAAATTTGAGCATAGAAAAATCAAGGAGTGGCATCCGACAAATAAGTTTTATTATCCCGATGGGAGGCCGTTTAAGGAAAAACAGCAATATGAGTCCGTGGACGAGCTTTTTACAAAGAGAAACCTTCAGGCTCTCGCCTTGCTCATGGAGGCAATAGAAGAAGAACCCAGGAAAGATCTGAGGGATTATTTAAAGATAGCCTTTTCATCAATGGCTCATTTATGCTCAAGGATGAATCCTATTTCCGAGGCTGGTCATTTTACGCCGTTTAGTTCCGCCTGGACACAGCATAGCTACTGGTATCCATCCGGACCTTACATGGAACAAAATGTCTGGAATAAATTTGCAAGCGCTATTAACGGCCATCAAGGTCTGCTGAAAGCAAAAGCGGAATCTAATAAATATTTTAAAGATGTCAAGATCGCATCCTCGTTTGATCAGGTCATATCAGGCAAGGCGGACGTGTACATTTATAGCGGTTCATGTCTTGATCTGATGGATAAGATGCCGAAAGGAGAGATAGACTACATATTTACTGATCCGCCTTATGATGCCTCCATCCAATATGGCGAGCTCTCATACATGTGGGCTGCCTGGCTGAAGATGAATGGAGAATATCTCAACGACATAGTATCAAATGAAATTATACGGAATGAACGACAGCATAAAGATTTCAATGTTTATCACGCCCTACTTTCGTCAAGTTTTCAAAAAATGTATAAAGTATTACGTCCGGAACATTACTTAACGGTTACTTTCCATAATCCCACCTTTAAAGTCCGGAATGCCACGATTAGAGCGGCTGTTTTTGCCGGATTCGATTTTCAAAAGATACACCATCAGGAACTTGCGCGCCCCTCCGCAAAGTCTCTCTTTCAGCCGTTTGGGTCCGCGCAGGGGGATTTTTATCTGCGTTTTTTTAAATCATCTTCAAAAGAATCCGTTTCCAAGCCGGAAGAAATTGACGAAGTTCGGTTTGAAAAAATCGTTGTAGAAACAACCATAGCTCTCTTTGCGGAAAGAGCGGAACCCACGCCTTATACGATTATTATCAACTATATTGATCCGGTTCTTGCCAGGCATGGTTTTTTTGGAAGCCTTCATTCAGGCCTTGACATAAATACAGTTCTAAAAAAACACCTTGATAAAGAGTTTGTGCTTCTTCCCGCAAAGGTAGGCGGAGCAGAGGGTAAACTTTGGTGGTTTAAGGATGCCTCGATTGTGCCGCGATTAAATGAAATACCCCTGTCGGAACGAGTTGAACAAACAGTATATAGAAAATTGAACCAGATGGGTAAGGTAACCTTTACGGAAGTATGGGATGCGGTCAGTACTGAGTTCCCAAATTCACTGACCTCGGATTCCACGAGTATTATGGACGCCTTAAAAATATATGCACGGCAGGTTTCCGGGGGGTATTGGTTGCTTAAGCCGGAAATTTTACAACGTGTTAATCAGCATAGTGAGATTATTGCGATTCTCGCGGTGATCGGCGAAAAAAGGGGATATGGCATTTGGATAGGAAAACGTGAACAACATGAAAAAGACAGCGGTCTTGTTTCGAAAGGAAAATCGCTGAGAGAATATATGACAGTTAAAAAGCTATCGGTTGAAAACGCGGAAAATCAGGATGTAATCGAGAATATTGACCTACTATGGCTAAAAGGCAAAAAGATTAAGGCTATTTTTGAAATCGAATCCACTACGAGCATGACCAGCGCCCTGATGCGGGGCTCAAATGTGGATAAAAATGTTGACAAATTTATGGTGCTGCCTGAGGAGCGTGAAGCGCAATTTAAAAATAAATTGACCTCTCCGCTCTTCAAAGAGCATTTTGAAAACGAGGCATGGAAATTGATTTATTTCGACACATTAAGAACGGCGTTCATTAAGTCTAAAAACAGTACGGATATTTATAGCTTAATTGACAAAAAGACCACGTCGGCAAAACTAACTAAAGAGTTGTCCAGTGGGCAAGGCCAGTTGTTCTGAAATTGCTTCCGAAAGAAACAGCAAACCGGGGCAAATAAAAACTTCCCGCGCACTTTTTTCAGGCACAATAAAAAACGTGGTGACTCAGGTCAATGGCTGGTCCAAGTAGTTTTAAAAACATCATCATTTCTTCACAAGACCATGAGTTATAATCAGGTCAACGGTTTTCCTCAATGCCGTTTCTCTCGGGAGGCCACATGACCACTATCAATAAAGACGGATTCGAATACAGCAAGCGCGGCCAGGACCGGCTGTCCCTGAAGCACTCTTTTGCCAACCGCCTGATCTACTCC
>JANONA010000196.1:0-3081 GCA_031420575.1 Nitrospirota bacterium
TTCATTTTACTTCCTCCTTGAATTCGCCTTCGGGGATTTATCCCTGATAGGCATTGTTTTTGTAACTACGCTCAGAAAACGTCTTTTTCATTAATAGGTGATGGTCAGCGTCACGGTATCCGTATAGCTACCGCTCAAAAGATAGACGGCATTTTCAGCGTCCGCCTGCGCAACCGAACCGCTGACCAGGATTAAAACATCCTTCCCTGAACCGAATCCCAGGCCGGTGATGTTGTTATTAAAGACCAGCGTATAATTTATCGCGTTGGCCCCGTTTTGCATAGTCCCGGTCAGGCTGCCGGTAGCGCTCGATTGACCCGATCCCGCGCTGAACGCACTGACGGCAACCGCTCTTTGATTTGAGCACTTCACCGTCGCATTCGTAGTAATGGTCATTAACTGCGCGCCGGTTAACGACGGGTCGATACTGATGTTCAGAACACCGTTCACGGCTGAACCGCACTGGGCTTGCACCGTGCCGTTCACTGTTACCGTCGGCGCCGGCGCTAAAACTGCGGCAAATGCGCCGCCCGGCATTGCGGCAACAATCAGCGCAATCGTCGCAATTATTACTTCAACTCCGAATAGTCTTGAAATAGCCTGCTTCATCACTACCTCAATACCTCTTGGACTTCTCACCGCTTTCCACCATGACATGTTTTCTTACCTCACCAGTAAGGACAATCTTCCACCAATAATGCTTGTTGAATAAAATATAAACAGTCTTATAACCTGTTTTAACCTGATTGTCAAGAGAGATTACTGAAAGATTCAGGCAAGATTAATTTTGTTGCGGAAGCGCTGATTGAAAGATTATCTCGAATATACAATGAATTTTCTCACTAATGAGCCTCTTGCAAAAGTCTAAGAAACGCAGTCTTGTCATTTCGACCAGCGGGAGAAATCCTTGTTTTTATTACACTGAAAGATTCCTCACTTCGTTCGGAATGACACAAAAGGGGACTTTTGCAAGAGGCTCTAATATATAACAGTTCTATCCGCCGTTATTGACTATTCTACGGGATTCACGGAAAGGGAAAGGGGCCACGCATAGGTCCCAGCCTCTGCGGTCCCATCGAAATAGAACCGATAACCGAGCGCCACGACTGCCTTGCCCGTGAGCGGCTGGGTTATCATCCCGCCGTTCGGCCCAAACGATACTTCCCTGCCGAATCCGCGGACCAACGCTTCTCGGAACGGGAGGCCGTGGGATTCGAAGGTCACGTAAACACCCCGCCTGCTGTTGTTCCTGATTTCAACGAGAGAGCCGGCATCCACGTCAAGAAACCCCCGGCGAATATCCGCGTCCGTCACCACAAGCTCGGACGGCTGCCGGAGCACGTTCAAGCTCGCCCGCGCCAGGACCATCGCGCTCACGGTAATCTTCGCGCTCGCCGCGCTCGCCGCCGACTGCGCGGCCACTGCCTCAGCAACGGGCGCCAAGGCAAGGGCGGCGATCAGCGCCGCGGTGACGAGCTTTTCCTGAATGCGGAGACCGTGAGAAATATGGCGCGGCTTGGCGTACCCGGATTCAACGAGCACTTCGCCGAGTTTTTTGTCGCTCCCGCGCTGACGCGCCAGCGCGTCTTCAAGATGTTCGCGCGTGACGTACCCGGCGGAGACGAGCAGCTCTCCGAGTGATAGACAAGACGGCGCCTTTCCAACTCCCTGTTTTTCCTGGAAAGCCAGCGTAACATCAAGCTCCCGGCGGTCAAGATAACCAAGGCGCACCAATGCCTCGCCCAGCTTGCCGCCCGATCTTTTCTGCTCACTGAGCGCGGCATCGAGCTGGACCGAAGTGATACGGCGCGCCGACAACAGCAGTTCTCCCAGCATGCGGCGGACACCCGCAGCCGCGCGGACGGCGTCCTCGACCTTTGCAAAATCGCGCTGCACCGCCAGCGCCGTCTCAAGCTCCGCGCTGTCGAGCGCGCCGAGCCTCACGAGAATCTCGCCCAGCAGCGCGTTCGTGAGCTCCTGTTCCCGGAGCGCGGCATCGAGGGTTTCAGGCGCAATAAACGCCCCGTCCACCAGGATGCGCCCAAGAGGACGCTTGACGTGCAGGGGAAACCGACTCTCGCCCTTCTGCTTACCCATTATTTCCTTGATTTCGGCAAACACCAAATCGCCCCCTTCGGTTGCGGCTCAACTCATATTGTTGTCCCGCTCCCCGCCCGGACACCGAACATGATTTTTCTGGTAATAACTGTTTTCCCTGTTTAATGATACCTCCCTGTTCATTCATTGTCAAGGAGAAAACATCGATTTGGGAGAAATATCATATTTCGGCCAACCTCTTGTTTTTCAAAGAAATAACATATATGGTCGGTTTTTTCGTTTCTTCAAACAAAAAAGGCGGGCGCAATGGCCCGCATTTCCTGTCTCCTGTCTCCTGTCTACTGCTTTTATATATCCAGCTCCGCATACTCGGCCCGTTCCTGAATGAACGTGAACCGGGCCTTGGGGTCCTTGCCCATGAGCCGTTCAAATACATCACTCGTGGCCTTGTGGTCGAGCACCTGCACTCGCATCAGCGTGCGGGTCTTCGGGTTCATGGTGGTTTCCTTGAGCGTCTCCGGGTTCATTTCGCCCAGACCCTTAAAACGGCCCACCTCATACTTCCTGTTGTTCAGTTTGTTCAGGATTTTGTCCTTCTCCATCTCGTCCATGGCGTAGAAGACCTCCTTGCCCGCCTCGATCCGAAACAGCGGCGGCATGGCAAGATAGACATGACCGTGATTGATGAGCTCGGGCATGTAACGGTAGATGAAGGTGAGGAGCAGCACGCTGATATGCGCCCCGTCCACGTCCGCGTCGGTCATAAGGATCACGCGGTTGTAGCGGAGCTTGTTGAGGTCGAAGTGCTGACCCACGCCACAGCCGAGCGTGGCGAGCAGGTTCTTGATCTCATTGTTCTGTTGGATCCGTTCGAGCGAGGCCACCTGCTCCACGTTCAGGATCTTGCCGCGGAGCGACAGCACGGCCTGGGTCTTGCGATCCCGCGCCATCTTGGCGGAACCGCCTGCTGAGTCTCCTTCCACGATGAAGACCTCCGTCTCCTCCACTTTGTTCGATGAACAG
>JANONA010000197.1:0-3889 GCA_031420575.1 Nitrospirota bacterium
TAAATTTCTCGGAAACAAACTGTCCAACCACCAAAGCGGTAAATACATACTTGCCGATGTCATAAAACGCCTTTGCCAGATTCTCGTATTTCCTCATGCCTTGAATCTATCACACTAAACACACCCTTGCAACAACAAAAACCCGGGAGGATTTCTCCCCCCGGGTTTCGTCGCTTCCTGAATTTCGTCTGAACGTCTGACCTCCGTCTCCCTTGGAACCAAACAAGGGATAAACGGTGTTAGAAGCTGTGATTGACCCCGAAGGAGAGGACCGTCGGGTCTTGACCCGCCACCGCCGCATAGTTTCCGCCCGCGCCGCTCTGTCCGAGGCCGTAGGTCGCGTTGGCTTCGTTCTTCGTGGCGGCGTACAGAACATACGCAGTGGTGCGCTTGGAGAAGATATGATCAAAGCCGACCGCCATCATCGTCGCGCCGGTCTTGGTGGCAGGATTATCGCCGTCGTCCGCGCTGCCGTAGGCCAGCTTGATCCTTTCCTTGCCGATCGTTTGAGCCACCGAGGCGTACAGGGCGTCGCGGCTTTTGTCGGAATTCGCGTTGCCATTCTTGATGCTCTCAAAGACGAGCCCGATCTTGGTGCCGCCGATGGTATAGCCCGCGCCGAGCTTGGTCCCCTCGGACTCAGGCTTGAGGCCCACACCCCAGGCAAGGTTCTTGTGGAGCTCATACGCCAGATTAACTACCAGGGCATCCGCTTTAAATTCCGCGGAGGCGGAGTAGAGGCGCGCATCACCAGCAGCGGTGTTGGGCGCTTCCGACCCTGCCATAGACGTCAACGCGCTGACCTGGACGCCGCCCAACACGGGGGAAATATAGCCGATCACGTCACCGGGCCGCCGATCGAAGTTCGCTGCTCCGTTGATGTTGCCGATGATGGCATTGTAGTCGCCCATGCTGTCAGCGAAGGCATCAAACTGCCCGGTCGCAGACTTGTAAGGCGTATCATGAATGCCGAGGTACACGGTGCCGATGCTTCCATGTTTCAGGCCAACGAAGGAGTTGCGGAACGAAATGCCCGCGCCCACGCCGCCATCCATGTTGAGCCCCAGTTCCACCTGGTACACCGTGCTCAGGCCGTCACCCAAATCTTCCGAGCCTCTGAACCCGAGACGCGACGAGTTACTGGAAACCCTGGTCACGCTGCTGTCATTCGGCGCCGTGGCGCCGGTGTCGATCATGTCCACGGACAGTTTGGCCTGCCCGTAAACCTCGGCATTGCCCTTGACCTTCGGCTCGGCAACATCACCCGTAGCCGCAAAAACCAGGGACCCGAAACTGCTTACCGCGATAACCGCGAGTATTGCTAAAACCTTTTTCATTGTGTATCCTCCCTTAAGATTGATTTCGCTCCGGCCAGCGCCGGAACCCTTGTGATAACTCTTATTTGCCGGAAACAATGCAACTTTGCCGCGGAGTACAGTTTTTTAGAGATCACCCCCCTTTCGTCATTAAACCATCAAATGCGGATTTAACCAAGGCGGAAAAAACACATACCTGCATAGTGAACTGAGGTAAATTTTTAATTTTACCGCCGTCGTGTTGCTTTGCTTGAGGAATCCCGTGAACCCGCTGCCGGAACAACCGGCGCAGTGCGCATCGGGAAGACAGGGACAATCCTGACATGTAGGTCTGGTAGTGGTTCTCATAGATTGTGTGAATCGTTTGAACCCGCCACTATTGCAAACTGCTACAAACTGAGAAAATACATCCGATGGAAAGACTTAATCGTCCGTGATTAAACAAGAACGCTTAAGATGAGAAACTATAGCAAAGTCGTATAATCAAGTCAAGCGTTTTTTTTCTCTCTTCATCAAGGAGAAATCACCGACAGGAGTTGCGCGACATCTAAACTATCCTCATCAACACATCGCGCGCATTATTGAATGCCGGGACTGATTATCCGTTTCATTAATTTCTCCTTGAAAAAAATACCTCAACGTGCTATAAAGCGCCCATGTCAACCACTCCCACGCTCGAAGAACAGATCGCCATGGCGGGCCTCGCCTATGGCCGGCGGCACGACGTCTCCTACCGTGCCGGCCTCGTCATACAGGTCCTGGGCGCGGCGCTGCTCGCCGTGCTCTATCCGTTCAAGAGCCCTTTCTATACCATAGGCCTCATGCTTTTCTCGGTTGGCGCGCTTCTCTCCGCAATCTATCTCCTCGTCTGGATGCGATCGGTTAAAACGTTTATTCTCGGTTCGGTCATTATCGGGCTGGCGCTGCAGCTGGCGGGATCCTTTATCGTGCCGGAGCACTATGCGGGCGCCGTCATAATTGTCGGGCTCGGACTCGTGTGCGTCGGGGCCGGCGGGATGGCGGCCAAAGAGGCGTACTGCTTCGGATACCGTGAAGGCTGGCTGCTCGCGATGTTCGGGTTCCCGGTCATGGTTCTTGCGAATCTGTTCGGAAGGGAAAACCATGCGTTCAACTCTCTCGGCTTCTCAATCCTGTTCCTGCTCCTGCTCTCCCTTACCGGCAAGAAGCTCAAGCAAAAGCTCCTCTCCTCGTGTTCAACAAACGTCTGCGGGATACCGGAGCGGAAATAATTCTCATGTGCATGAAAGGCTGATACCGCCGAACGAATAACCGCAAAAAGAATTTCAGCCGGATGCGTATTGAATAAGTGTCCTGGATTTGCTATAATTCAACAGGGAACATTTCTGAGCAGGTAACGCGGGAGGTAACCACATGCAGGCTATTCGGGCGATATTCGATGGACACGACATAAAACCGCTTGAACCGATAAAAACGCTCGAAAAAACCGAGGTGCTTGTCATATTTCCGGACGAGGAGGCGAAATTTTCCCCTGCTGATGCAATGAAGCTTTTACGGGGCTCAGGACGGGGAGAGGGTCTTACCGAAAAATTGCTAAAATCGAGAAAAGAGGATACCCGGCTTGATCGAAAATAACCGTAAGCGTTATGTGCTGGATACGTCAGCGATCCTCGCGTATATCGAGGAAGAAGCCGGTTCGGATACGGTGGAGAATCTTCTCATTCGCGCGACAACGGGTGAAATAGACATCTATATCGCTTTTATTACCCTCACCGAGATATTCTATATTACACTTCAGGAACAAGGCGAAAAAGAAGCGCGGCAAAGGATCGAGCTTGTTCGTTCCCTTCCAGTAAAAATCGATGAATCTCATGATGAGTTAAACATGGCGGCCGGGAGATTGAAAGCTCGCCAGCGCATCTCCCTTGCCGATTCATACATAGCCGCGGTGTCTCAACTCCGCGACGCCATCCTCGTACACAAGGACCCCGAATTTGAAAAAGTTGCGCCTGCCATTACAGAACAAAGATTGCCTTACAAAACCATGTAAACACCAATATTCCAACGCCTGCTCTCCTGCGGATGAGCGGATTGCGTGTCAACCACGAACAATAATCGGAAAACCGTTTGGGGATGAACTTATATCTAAAAACTGCAAACCACAGAGGCCACAGAGATAAATCTTGAGTATAAAAACCTTGAAAACCCTTTTATTCTCCGTGTTCTCGTGAGTTTGATTTTGAAAAATTATAAGACTTATGAGCCTCTTGCAAAAGTCTAAGAAACGCAGTCTTGTCATTTCGACCAGCGGGAGAAATCCTTGTTTTTATTACACTGAAAGATTCCTCACTTCGTTCGGAATGACACAAAAGGGGACTTTTGCAAGAGGCTCTTATAGCAGTCACCTTTTGAGTGCGCAGAGAGAAACATCGGTTTTAGGGTTTATTCCTTTTAATCAGTATGTTACTCTGTGAACTCTGTGGTTCGATTGCAGGATTTAGGTTATATCTTCACTTCCCGCAGGTATTTCGCCGCGTCTTCCGGCGGGGTGGGATTGATGTAGAAGCCGGAGCCCCGCTCATAACCCTCGACCC
>JANONA010000198.1:0-9270 GCA_031420575.1 Nitrospirota bacterium
CCCGCCTGCGACCCGCTCGTGGGTCGCGGCACGCACAAGATTCGGATACCCTGCCTCACTAACCCACACGGGGTAGTTCCCCGTAGGTGTCTGGGCCAGATCAAGAACAACCGTCGAGGAAGTAACTGTCCTCGTTGTGGCATTGTAGCCAACGGTGAGCGACCCTGCCGGAGGCGGCGGGGCCGGGGCCGTCACCGTCACCGCTTGACTGGCGCTGCCGCCGGCACCGGTGCAGGTGAGGGTGAAGGTGCTGGTCGTGCTGAGCGCACCCGTGGACTCACTGCTGGCGGTCGGCTTGGCGCCGGTCCAGGCGCCCGAGGCGGTACAACTCGTGGCATTGGTGGACGACCAAGTCAGCGTGGAGGAACCGCTCGCGACGACCGTGGTCGGGCTCGCGCTTAAGGACACGGTCTGGGTCGGGGTCGGGGTCGGGGTCGGGGTCGGGGGATTGCCAGATGACGTACTGGAAGTCAGGCTTGCCCCGCCTGAGCCCCCTTCGCATCCAACAAGAAGTGTGGCAAGTGCTAAATAACCGAGAAACAGGTAACGCAGTCTCGAAACTCCACGCATAAATTAATTATCCTTGAGGTCCAAAATCCAGATACTGGAAGTTTAGGTGACGAAACTCGCAATTTTAAGCAGTATCTGATGACCGGGCTCGCCCCAGCGACGATCGGGGGGGAAATTTTGATAGCATTATTTTAGGGCGTTGCCGGGTAGGTGGCATTCCCCTCGCTGATTCACCGAGAACAATATCGCCGCCAATGTCGGCTTGGCTGCACTGGATAATAAATTTCAATGGTCTGCCAGTGCCTGGCCCAGCAAGAATGAGCCAAGAATCTATCGGGCACGCTCTCGAAGAAACCACATGGCTCATTTTTTACATGTGGCCCGAGGCGCATGAGGTATGTTTGCTCTCCGATTGAGTAGCCCGCAAAATGTGAGGACAACAACAGCGGTATTCGGCGCCACCCGAGAAATCACGTCTCATGAAAAAATTACCCCTGACTCAGATCTGCTTCTCACTCTTTGTATGTGCCTGCTCATGCGCAACGGCCAAAGCAGTCACGCTCCCATTTACCGACAGCTTCGAGTCCGGCGATTTCAGGCACTGGAACGGCGGACGAACCAGTGGTTTCTCGGTGTCTCCAACAAACGTGCATTCCGGTAGCTATGCCGCTTGCGGAACAAGTTTTCCTGGAAAAAAGACTGATTACTATCAGGACGCCAATTTCGGTGACCACCCACGGGCACATGGGCAAGCCGTTAAAGACGGACTCTACGTCAAGTTTGCCCACAACTTCGGCCCCGGTTTTGATCTAGGCACCACAGCGAATCACCACAAAGTATTACTAATCAATTTCGAGGACGACAATGACCTGCGCCGCGAACAGATCATTCTCAACGTGTTCGGGAATACCGCAAATCGCAACAATCACAGACAATACGTAATTGAAAATATTCACTGGGACGCAGACCGGTCATTCAATAGTTCGCGTTTTATTCTTCAGAACCGCGGAACCCCTGTCGCTTATCGCCCTGGCCAGTGGGACATCATCAAGATCTATATCCGCCCCAATACTTCTGGGCGGACTGACGGAACGGTTCGGGTGTGGATCAACGGGGAAATCAAAATCGAGCATACCAATATATCGATACGCAAAAGCACGTACAACCCGAACCTGGTGATTATCGGTTTCTACGCGCCCTACACCGATATTCGCGGTACCCGTTGCTGGGATGACATAATCATCTCTGAATCCGACCCAGATATACGCGAACATGGTGGCCTGAACTCACCTGCTCAAATCCGGTAGCCGTAGGCGCCGCATTACATACGCATCTCTATTTCAATTCAGCCCCCTACTGAAACAGCCATTACTCACCGTACCAGGGAATAACACTCCATGACTGTTGCCACCAGGCTATTTAAGAATATTGCTTCGAGCTGGTCTATCTTGATTGTCAATATTGTTGTTTCATTCTTCCTTGCGCCATTCGTTGTCCACAGTCTCGGCAATGTCTATTACGGGATCTGGGCAATCGTCGGCCAATTTACGGGTTATCTTTATCTGCTGGATTTCGGCGTCAGGGAATCGGTCATTCGATACACTTCAAAATATTACCCTCGTGCTCAGTCGCTCAAGCTAAACAGGATAATTACAACTGCGTTCGCCCTGTATACGCCTGTCCTGATTTTATGCGTACTGGTATCTCTGATTGGCGCATGGGGCTTCCCTTATTGGTTCAACATTGATCCACAGTTATCAGATACGGTCCGGATTGTGGTGCTGCTTGTCGGTCTGACCATTGCGCAAACATTCGTCTTCAATGTTTTCACGGGGATACTGCAAGGAGTACACCGATTCGATGTCACAAATCAGTTTGGCATTGTGGTTACCCTGCTCAGGGCTGGGCTGATCGTCGTTGCGCTCAGCCTTGGCTACGGGATTATCGCTCTATCCCTGATCCAACTGCTGTTTGCAATTATCACCGGCCTGTATACCGCCTTCATGGCTGTTTCGATTCTGAAACAGGCGAACATGAAACTCAAAATTGCACGAATGCCCTGGCGCAGATTCGCGGCGCTGGCACGCCGGGTAGCTGGCTATAGTTACTATGTGCTTGTTAACAACATAGGACAGAAAATTGTTCTGGTCAGTGATGCGATCATCATTGGTATTTTCATGCCAGTTGCATCCGTTACATTTTACGCGATTGCCGGCAGCCTGATTGGATACTTGAGGAATCTGGTAGTTGCCACAGCACAGGTATTTAATCCACTGACGAGTCACTATGCTGCGTTAAAAGATACCGCGCAAATACAGCAAGTGTTGATACGCGGATCAAGATTATCCATCTTCATTTCGCTTCCGGTAATAACAGCCTATGTAATTCTCGGAAGAGAATTCATTGGTTTGTGGATGGGCTCTGAATACATGCAACAAGCAGGCGATGTACTCGCGATCCTGGCTATCATGTATATATTCTCCAGCCCTCATCACGTGATATCGAGCGTTCTTTACGGCCTGAGCCGGCACGGTACACTCTCGTATCTGCGCCTCGTTGAGGCAGCCGTCAACCTGACCCTGTGCATCATACTTGTTCAGAAGATGGGGCTGATCGGTGTCGCGCTCGGTACTGCAATTCCCCATATCGTGATGACCGCGATCGTACTGCCAATTCTGGTTACCCGAACTGTCAAATTATCGCTCTGGAAATATTTCTCCGGCGCCTATGTGGGACCATTTCTTTCCATCATCCCGTTTATCGTCGGCACTTATTACTTCAGGGTGCAGATACCTGCGACCAGCCTTCTGGTATTCTTTCTCCAGATCGGATTTCTGTTAGTAATATACCTTTTGGCCGGTTACAGGCTTGCGATTGACCACGAAGAACGTATCGTCGTTCGACATCATGTCACTCGCGTCCTTTCCAGATTCGGAATAGTCTTCAAAGAATGATAAAAATACTCTACCTTGAGCATAATATTGACGGCACGGTTGGAGGCTCTCATTACTGCCTCCTGGAAATATGCCGGGGCATCGATCGCAACAAATTTCAGCCTGTTGTCTGCTTTTTCCAGGAAAATACCCTGCTGTCTGAGTTCCAGCAATCAGGTGCGGAGGTAATCATTCGGTCTCCCATGACGCCATTCCACTTCAAGACCGGACGCTTTGGAAAGGTTTCGGGGCTCGTTCAGGCGGGCATGAACATGGTCTGGGCGCTGGTTTTCAGAACAGCGGACTGGTGCCGCTTCTTGCGGCGGAATCAGATTCGTCTGGTGCATATCAACAATGCCTGCGGCTACGATCACGACCTCATGCTGGCGGCATGGCTCCTGCGCATTCCCTGCGTTGTGCATGAACGAGGAATACAGGCTTCATTACCGCCTGCGACGCGATTCTTCTCCAACAGAATTGACCGAATCATTACTATTTCTGACGTGGTAAACCTGAACCTGATCAATAAAGGCATTGATCCAAAAAAACTGCTTCGCATCGACGACGGTATCGATCCTTCCCGGCTGATTCAGGAAACGCCCGTAGAACAACTACGCAAACAGTGGCATGTCCCTGACAAGGCGCCCGTGATTGGCATTGTCGGAAACATAAAACAATGGAAAGGACAAGAAACTGTCGTGCGCGCGCTGACCCATCTCAAGAAGGCGTACCCGGATTTGCGCTGTTTCCTAGTCGGCACTGTCTCCGATCCTGCCTACAAGAAACGATTAGACGATATTGTCGATGAATACGAACTGCATCAACAGGTGATATTCACCGGGTATCAAAAACGCCCGGCTGATCTGATGGCACTCTTCGATATATGTATACATGCCTCTGTCGCCCCTGAACCGTTCGGGATCGTACTACTGGAGGCAATGGGAAAAAGCAAGCCCGTCATTGCCACCAATATCGGTGGCCCTCTGGAGATTCTGGCGGACGGTGAAACTGGATATTTGACAAAGCCCGGCGACGCCGGCGGCCTCGCGGAAAGAATTTCACTATTGCTGGGCAACCAGGACTTGCGGATAAAAATGGGGGAACGTGCTCATGCACGAATGCATGCGAAATACACAATCGGAGTAAGCATCCAGAAAATTGAATCTCTGTACGCGGAGTTATTATAAGCTGCAAAGAGTTGTAATACATTATTCCTGCAATTGCACCGCAATCGTGGCCGTGTGGCCTGTCAGCTGCCAATGCCGGGTCATTGACCCATCCGACTCGGGCGTGACCGGGGCCCTTGAAACACCCAGTACCTGCTGTCTACAATCTTGCCTGTAACCTTGAGACACGCTAGATGGTCTGCGGTGACGCGCGAAACATGCGCTGCTTCTCGGGCGGCACACATTTTTATGTGTGCCAGGGCGGCGGTAATTCTGCATTGAAATACGGAGAGTGGAAACCATGGCAAAGGCAAAATTTGTTATTTCTGCAATCGCTTTAATTCTTGCTTCTACATTCCTGCTCGCCGAGGCAGGATTGCGGATCTACCAAAATGTTGCGGGTAATATCCCTGTTACTTCATTTTTGCCTGGCTACAAGATTGAGAAGCGCTTCGCGCTAAGTCCGTTTCTGGTTTTTGGACCAAGAATGGACTGGCAAGCACCTAACAAGAAAAACCCACAATACGCCTATTTTAATCCCCAAGGCTTTCGTGCCCAGGACATCATTGGCAAGAAGCCGGATAACGAATACAGAATAATTACTCTTGGTGGCTCAACCACGGAAGATCTCTGGAATGACGATGGGATTCACTGGCCGCTGGTGCTCGAGCAACAACTCCACCATCGCAGTCGTCCTCATGCTCGAGTCCTGAACACCGCCATGTCGGCCTACACAAGCGCACACAGCCTGATACGTTTTGCCTTCGATATTACGGACTATTCGCCAGACATGGTGATCGTCATGCATAACATCAACGACTTGATGGTCAACTATCAAGCCGTTTTTCAGGGCGAGGCTGTTGATCCGCACTACAAGGTTCTGTATTCAACCAAACGGTTTACTGGCGATATTACTGACGAGGATGTCGTTGTCTCTCGCGTTGTTCATGCAATCACATCACGATTCAAGGCCTGGCGAGAATCGCGGGCAAGACCGTTGGTAGCCGACAGCGACATCAGTCGCGGGAGAGGCTATTTCAAGAGGAATTTATCGAACTTGATAGCCCTGGCGCAGGCTCACCAAATAAAGATAGTGCTTTTAACAATGCCGTATGCGAAATCGGAACTCGCTTACGAGAAATCGCGCGCCAATGGTCGCCCTTTCCCAAGGCACGCGCGCTTTCTTGCCGATCTGGCAACCTATAACGATGACATTATGGAGGTTGGCAAGAAACGCGGCGTGACGGTGATCGATATGGCCACACACCTGCACGAAAAGGAAAACTATTTTGTGGATACTGTTCACTACTCAACGGAAGGTACTGAGGAATTCGGAAAAATATTGGCGCCGAGACTGGCAACACTGATCGACAAGAGCCCAATTGGACCCAGATAGGCCTGAGTAGCGGTTCCTGCGGGCAGGACTACGAAGTGGCTATTGCGTTTATCTTACAATCATCGTTGCTGCATAGTCTGTCAGCGCAGAGTATGCCTCCTTTGAGAGATGACTCCCGTCCTCAGCTGCATACCTGCGCTGACGCCCTCCCCGCTCCCCAGCCAGAGTGTGTTCAAAATCCAGCACCACAATGTTTCTGGCGCTGCCGAACTCTCGAATCCATTTGTTTACATCCCTGACATTTTCATTCACATATTCCTGATAGCTCTGTTTCCCGCGCATTCCTCCATACCAGGCAAGCAAGGTGCCCCACATGCGGTCTGGCGAGGTAACAAGTACTTCGGTTGCAAGCAGGGGCCTTATACCAGCCACATTTGCCTTGTTTACCATTTCCCGCAGATTACTCTGTATGCGCGCCTGCCTGCTGGCAATGGCATCACGCGGTGCCCTGAAGATATCGTTAATAAAACCCCAAATCAAAACCGCCGATGGCCTTAGCCTTATGACATCGTGGTCAAAACGCGCGAGCATTTGCTGTGTTTCCTCGCCACCGTTGCCTCGATTGATAACGCGATAATAGCCTACCGATTGAATATCCCAATCTTTTGCATAGGATGCGCCAATCACGACAAGAACCTTTCCCTGGCTCGCGTTACTGCCTTTTCGTACCTCAAGCTTGCGATCTGCAAAAACGTATGCCGAGCTAGCTATCATCACAACAAGAGGAATGACAAGCCAAGCCCAGATACGCTGTGGCCATATTTGTTCTCTGCGCTGTTTATTCAAAGTCATAGTGAACAATCCGGTATGGACGATCATGCTACCCGGCAAGAATTATCCGTATCCATGTCCAAATGATATGACTCTCAGCCAGACACTCCGCTTTGCTCGGGAGACACTTTGGTTGATTGTTCATTTGCCAACGATTTCATCGCAAGTGTCGCCGCGGCAATCAGAAAAATATGCGGATACTCAACTCCTCCGAGAAATGTGCCTGCAACAACGAAGGCAATTAACCCCATATTCAGATACAACGGTAGCACATCAGGGATTACTGGATTGTCAGGATTCTCGCGCAATCGTTTCGCAGTCCTGCGGTTATCGGCAAAAATCAGATACATAAACGACAGGAACAGTATGATCCCCGTGAATCCGGACTCCGCCAATACCTTGAAGTACATGCTGTGGGTTGAAATCCACCTGGCCGGGTCTCCTTCGCCCCGGTAAAACCTCCCGTAGGCAGAATTAAAACTTCCTGCTCCGACACCAAGAAATGGATGATCGATAGCCATTTCATAGGCATGCCCCCATGCGCGGATCCTGTTTGTGGCCGATGTGTCTTCTTCGTAAGTGGAAAGTGTCTCCATGCGTTCGAAGTAACCTGACGGTGCGACCAGCCAGACTCCCAGGGCAACGGTCGATACCACGACAAGCCCAAGCAACTTGCGCTTGCTGATGAACAGCAGGAAATACAGCATCGAGGCCATCAGGGCCAGTGTTGCGCCACGTGATTTTGTACCGACTATTCCCACAAGGATGATCAGCGTCAGCCCAAATGCGAGTGCCCTGAACCAAATGGACTTGGTGGTTGCCGCCAAGTACAAAGAAAATGCAAACATGGTTACCAATGACCATCCAAAATCGTTTCCATCCCCCAGAAAATATCCAACATTCTGGAATCTCCCGGCCCGCGCTACTTCATCAAACTTGTCTATGTTCACAACGACCATGAATGCATGGATAGCCACCATAAACCAAAAGAACACTCGGATCGCATCAGGTTTTCGCAATGCATAAACACCCACGCAAAGCATCATAAAGTATCCAAGTTGGGCCTTGAAGGGCTCAATAGCATAGGAAGCAATCAGCCCGTAAAGCATGGCTGATCCTGTCATCAGGATAAACACCGCCAGCACTTTGACCTGTGTGTTACCGAAGACTTCGGACAAACCATGCTTTACCGATATATATATAAACAGGACCATCGGTATAATTGTCGTGATTGACAGCTTCTGAAGAATTGGGAACTGATAGCCCAACCCAAGATATTCGATGGCCACCAAAGTTAGAAATCCGAACAGGACAGGTGTAATCATCCCGACCCCAGAATATCGTCAGGTCCGCACAAGCGGCATCGATTGCGTACAGTGGGCATTCTATTCGAGCACATCTGAATATAATTCTTCATAACGCAGGGCCATGGTTCGCGCGGTATACAGTTTGCTGTATCGATTTTTCCCAGCCTCGCCATAGCGCACACGCAGCTCATCGGAGTTGACCAGGGACGTTAATGCAGCCGTCATGGCTTCCACGTCCTTGGCTGGCACGACCTCACCATTTTCACCGTTTACGATGACATGGCGGTTATCGCCAACATCGGTCGCCACAACCGGTCGCCCCGCCGCCATGGCCTCCAGCACAGCCAGAGACATCGCTTCCCACAGCGAGGTTTGAAAAAATACATCGAACAGCGGCAGCATGGTAGCTGCCGCATTCTGTTTCCACCCGGCAAAAAAGACCCTGTCTGCAAGCTCCAGTCTCCGGCACTTTTCTTCCAATTCGTTGCGTAGCGGCCCATCGCCTACGATCACGAACACGGCTTCCGTACCCTGCTGCTTCATGCGTTGTGCTGTATCAAGCAGGTAGGTGAGCCCCTTCTGTTCAATAAAGGTGGACATTGCACCGATAACCGGACGGCCTGATTTTGCCAGCCGCTCGCGCCACTCCATGTCTGGCTTCGCACCGGACAGCTCAACTCCATTCTGAACGATGACAATACGATCCGCCCGGATGCGGTATGCCTTCCGGAGCGCCTTGCACTGCTCTATCCCGACAGCAACCAGACGACTGGCAAGGTGTGAGAATACCCGTTCCAGAAACATGTATCGCTTCACTCCGTATGGGTAATTGCCGAAGTGAAAAGTGTGTACCATTTTTACGCTCGGCAACGTGCTGCGAACCAGGGCGGTGTCCACCAGCGCATGGGTATCATGCGAATGAATCAGATCGATCTTGTTCTGTGTAACAATCCGGCGTAACTGAAGGAAGGAAAAGTATCTCCCCAGGGAACCGGTCGAGGGCACAACACCTACTACACGAAAACCGCCGTTAGTGAGTTCCTGACCGATCTCGCCAATTTTCTTGAGATGGCAGATGGTGAGATTGTATTTGGTTTGGTCGATGTGTTTTGCGATGTTTGCGATAACCCGCTCCGCGCCACCGCCAGAGAGCACGGAACCCACAATCAATATATTTTTCTTCACTG
>JANONA010000199.1:0-5070 GCA_031420575.1 Nitrospirota bacterium
AAATGAATAATACCTCAATGCTGATAACGGGCCTCGGTGTAATATCCGCCGCGGGCAACGACCTCGCCGAGACCCTTCGGTCCTTTGAACAGGGGAAGCGGAACGCGGGACCGGTGACTCTCTTTCCCACGGTTTTGAAATCTCCGGCCTTTGAAGTGAAGCATCTTCCGGCTGCATATTACCTGGAAGGCTGGCGGACAGTGAGCCTTGCCCTGATTGCCGTTGATGAGGCGCTGAAGGACGCGCGTCTTGCCGACCTTACGGGGTTCCGGGTGGGCGTCTGCATGGGAACGACCGTGGCGAGTCAGCTGAACGCCTTGCAGTTCTATAAAACATATCGAGAGCGCGGCGGGGCCCCGATGACGTCGGTGGACAGATTTTTGAAGGGCAATCTCGCCGAGTATATTGCGCGCAGGATCGGGGCGCGGGGCCCGCAGATCTCCGTGGTGAACGCCTGTTCTTCCTCGACCGACGCGATCGGCGTTGCGCTCTCCTGGCTCAAGGGCGGCCTGTGCGATATCGCGATCGCAGGCGGGGCTGATGAGTTGAATCACGTGCCCTATTGCGGCTTCAACTCCCTCGGCATCGCCAATCCCGGTCTTTGCGCGCCCTTTGACCGGGACCGCAAAGGACTGAACCTCGGAGAAGGCGCGGGAGTCATGGTCATCGAAAGCAGGGCGACAGCGCGCAAGAGGGGCGCGGCATCACCTCTCTTTCTTTCGGGCTACGGCACATCAAGCGACGCCTATCATCTGACCGCGCCCAGTCCCGTCGGTGTTGGCCTGAGAGCGGCTTTACATGACGCACTTGCGGAAGCAGGCATCGCGCCCCGCGAAATAGGCTTTGTCAATGCCCACGGCACGGGAACTCATGAAAATGATCTGGTCGAAGGAAAGGCGCTGGCGGACATCTTCGGACCGGACCTCATCATGCTTTCGACCAAAGGATACACGGGACATACCCTGGGCGCCGCGGGCGGCATCGAGGCCGTGTTCACGGCGGCAGGACTCAGGGCAGGATGGGTGCCGGCCAGTGCGGGTTTCCAAAACAAGGATGAGGCCATCCCGATTTCTCCTGTGAGAAAAAAGACCGCCATTGCCGGACGCTTCGCTCTATCCACTTCTCTGGCCTTCGGGGGCACCAATGCCGCGATTGTGATCGGACGGGAGGCAGACGCATGAAGATCGCCGGGATCGGCATGATCTTTGCGCAGGGCCTGGGCATAGACAGTCTTGAGAAGGCCCTGCAAAACGGATGGCGGAAGCCGGGTGAAGTTGCGGTTCATCCGGTCATTGGCGGCACATTGCCTGCGTACCTGGTCGATCTTACCGCAGCACCTGTCAAAGCATTGTTAAAGAAGGTTCGACGCTCGGATACGCTGAGCAAGATGTCCGTGGTCGCCGCGTCGGACGCCCTGGTCAACAGCGGGATAGAGCATATTGCCGCAAAAAAGCTCGGCATCATCGTGGCCACGGCGTTCGGTCCCCACGTGACTACATTCGATTTTCTGGACGACATCCTCGACCACGGCGACGCGGCCGTGTCGCCGACCACGTTTTCCAACTCGGTACACAATGCCGCGGCTTCTTATGTTGCCACGTCCCTGAATATCAAGGGACCGACGCTGACGATCACCCAGTTCCGGTTCTCATTCCAGGCGGCGCTGCAGCTTGCGCAGGCCTGGCTTGACCAGGGTCGCTGCGAATATGTTCTGGCAGGGGCGGTGGACCAATACGGCGACGTCCTGGGCTACGTTGCCGATCATAAACTGACGACAGCGAAGGACGGAAGGATCAAACCCTTTACCTTCAACCCCACCTGCCAGGTCCCGGGAGAAGGCGCGGCCTTCTTTCTGTTGAGCAACGAGAGCGTGGGAAACGTGTATTGCGCCGTTAACGCGGTACACACCAATGACGATCCGGACCACGGGAAGTCCGTGGATATCAACATCATCGACGCCGACGGCATGCTGCCTGACGAGTCCGCCTATCTCATGTCACTCTTTCAGGATGTCCCGACAGCGGCTTATTCGCCGCTCTTCGGAAGCATGATGATCGGCAGCGCTTTCAACGTGGCTGCTGGAGCGCTGATGCTGAAACAGCAAACGCGCTATGCAACTCCCGTGCAGGACAACCCTCACGATATCCGTCTTCTCGTGGAAACCGGAAGCGGCAGTATCGGATCAATCCGCTGCACGGGGTACAATTGTTACGCGGAAAGATCAGTGATTTATTTAACGAAAGCGTGAATTGAGGGGTAATACGAAGGTGGGAAGGTAGGAAGGTGGGAAGGTTGGAAGAAAAAATCCTACCCTCGCACCTTCTTAACCTCTTACCTTCGTGTTAGGCAATAAGTGAGAGGCTGACAAAAATGACTGTACAGGAAATCGAAGATACGTTGATCCAGGAGATTGCCTCCATTACTAACCAGAACGCATCGGCAATTGCTTCAGACGTGCCGTTCCATGAACAGGGGATCGATTCGCTCGGGTTCGTCGAGATCCTCGTGTTCATTGAAAAGACCTTCAAACTCCCGCTGATCGCATCGGATCTGACGAAGAAGGACTTCGAGACCCTTCACTCCCTGGCGACCTTCATCAGCGGGAAAGTGTAGTACGGGATCCGTTATGCTGGTATCGAAACGCAAGCGTTACCTCTCCGGCTCCGACTGGGTGATCAATACTCTTGATTACCTGATGAAGACCGCGACGTGCGCGGGCAACATGTCGCAAGTCGTGCTCATGCTAAGCGCCCCCCTTGACGAGCTTGAGGTTCGCCGCCGCTTAAGCGCTTTCGCGAAACAGTTCCCTGTTTTACAGGGGCGCGTGAGCCGCGATATCAAACTTGCTCCCTACTGGAAGATCCCCGCGAAGGCGCGGGGCGAGGTAACGTTTACTGTTCATAACGTAGATGACCGGATGTCCGGCGAGTTGATTCTTCCTCGTCTTGAGAAGAGCGTGAACACGCCGTTTCAGAATGATAACGATCACCTTGCGTTCCATCTTTTCACGGGCCACGAGCGCAGCGTGCTCGCCATGGCCTTTGACCACCGCATCTTTGACGCACGGGGCGCGGAAATGTTCCTAAACCTCTTCCAGCGGAGCTTGACTAACGGCGCACCCACCGTGTCCGGGGACATTGCCTTTGCCTCATCATCGGCCCTGACCCAGTGGTCGAAGAAGTTCCTGGCCGGCAGGAACGTAAACCGCAGGATCATGGCGCTTTCGAAAACAGCCACGCCGGAAGCGCTGCCGATTCCCCAGGGCGGAAATCGATGCTACCGCTATCATCTCCTTTCATTCAATGAACAGGAGACCGCGGGGATCTACGAACGCGCATACACCGAGGCGGGGTACCTTATGGAATCGCCGTACCTGCTGGCAGTGATCATTCAGAGTATGCACAACCTGTTCATGAGCAAACAGAGGACCGGCGCCGGCTACCTCATCCCCGTTACCCTGGACCTGCGGCCCGGTTTGGACAAGCTGCGGGAAATATTTTTCAACTACGTGTCCTACCTCTTTTATCAGATCCCGCTCCAGGAGGTTGTCGATCGTAAGGCGCTCATTGCCCTGCTCAAGCAGCAAATGTACGACCAGGTGAAATCCGGTTTTCCCAAGGACCTTGCGGAGGCGAGCCTGCTGACCCGCATCGCGCCGCTGCCCGTGCTGGGGAAGCTGCTTCACCTTCCGATGAAGGGGAAGATGGCAACCTTCGCATTCTCCCATCTCGGAAAGAGCGCGTACCAGCATCCCCTGTTCATGGAAAAGGCGATCACAAATATTTTCCATATGCCGCGAGTGCCCGTCCCGCCGGGGCTCGGGTTCTTCAGCAATTATTACAACAAGAGGCTCAATCTGGTCATCTCGTATCTGGACGGCCTGTTACGGGATGACGAGGTGCGGATGCTTGATGGGGAAATACGGGGGCGATTCGGGGTTTCGCGGGCATCATGAATACGTTCTGTGATGTTCTCGTGGTCGGCGCCGGTGTTGCGGGAACCACTGCCGCTGTGGCCGCGGCCCGGTGTGGCGTCCGGACGGTCCTCGTCGAAAAAGAGCAGTACCTCGGCGGCACGGGATATGCGGGCATGTTTCAGTATATCTGCGGTCTCTACCTGAATGCCGATACGGTTCCGACAGAAACGCTGAACCCGGGGATCACCCGGGAGATCGAACAGGGACTGCTCCGGAGGTCTCCCGCACGGAGCATCAAAAAGATCGGGCAGGTCCATGTGCTTCCCTATTCGCGTGACGATCTTCAGTCCGCGCTCTTTTCGCTTTGTGATGCTGAAAAGAACTTAACCGTTCTGCGGAAGAGCGCGGCAACAATGGTCGAGACGGGGGCTGGAGAAATCAGGAGCATTGTCGTTGACGGTCCGGATGAAACGAGGACCTTTGCCCCCACAATGGTTATTGATTGTACCGGAAGCGGACATATTGCCGCCAAGGCCGGGGCTGAATTTGAACTCACCCCGTTGGATAAACGGCAGCTCGCGGGCTTTACTCTTCACGTGAAGGGTTTGAAGAACGCCGATGAGTCTCTTTCCCTGAAAGTTCCTTATCATCTTGCCCAGGCGGTGAAGCGGGGAATATTCGCCCCTTCGGTGAAGTTCACGACATTCAGTCTCGGGGAAGGACCCGGTGAAGGATATTGCAAGATGAGTATCGGCGCGGAGGAAGGACCCGGTCGGGAAGAGCAGGCGAGGAAAGACGCCGCCGCAATCCATGGGTATCTCGCATCGGTCCTCCCCGCTTTTAAGGATTCCTCTCTCTCGGACACCGCTCTCAAAGTGCTTGAGCGTGAAGGCAGAAGGGTCGTTGGCGAGTATACGCTCACGAAGGAAGACGTGCTTTCCGCAAGGAAATTCCCGGACGGCGTGGTGAAGAACTCCTGGCCCATTGAACTCTGGGACCGGGCAAGGGGGACAAGGTATTCCTATGTTCCCCGGGGAGATTATTACGAGATCCCGTTTCGGTGCCTGACGGTCAAAGGAATTTTCAACCTGCTGACAGCCGGTCGCTGCATATCCGTGTCGCATGAGGCGCTCGGCTCGACACGCGTGATGGGC
>JANONA010000200.1:0-7691 GCA_031420575.1 Nitrospirota bacterium
AGACCCTTCTTTGGTTGCGGCCATAGGCCACGCTATGATTTGGCCAGCGTGTTTCAGTGTGAAGATGGGTCAAGGTCCTTTTTATGTCCAATCTCGTTTTCATCGGCGATTCATTGACCCAGTGGTGCGACTGGGAGCGGCTGTTCCCCCGGCACCGGGTGACCAACCTCGGTGTCTCGGGAGAAACGGTAGAGGGCCTGCTCGCCCGCGGAGAGCGCATCCGCGCCGCGCTCGAGAACCCCGACTACCTCTTCCTCATGACCGGCGTCAATAACATCGCCACGGAGCAGTATGACATCATCCCCTCCTACCGCGAGCTCGTACGCAACCTGACCACGTGGTATAAAAAATCGAAGGTTGTGGTCCAAAGCATTCTGCCTGTTGAGCTTACCTGGATAGGGAACAACGTGATCAAAGACGCCAACCGCCGTCTCGAACGGATCGCACTCGAGTACGGCGCGGAATATCTCGACGTGTACAGCCTGTTTGTGGATCCAACAGGGCGCCCCTTAAGCGAGTGCCTCCAGGATGACGGAGTTCACCTAAGCAGGCAGGGATATGATGTGTGGACAAAAGAGGTGAAAAGGTTTTTGAAAAAGTAATTTAAAAAGCGAGCGGGGCTTTTTACGAGACCGCCAAATATGACCTAAAATTGTAATTTTACGTTGACAGGAACATTGTTTTTCATTATAGTCGCTTCATTGGGAAGATACCGAGCGATCAACGTTCTTATGCCCTGGCGTTCACCCAAATCCTTCTTACGACACGGAACGAGCAGCCTCCAAAATCATGGATTTCATACCCACCAACCAAGCGCATTGGAGTGGGGTTATTTCCCCCCCGGGTTCACGATTTTTTGCTATAATAAGTTTCGTGGAAGTCAAATCTAAAAAGGAGGAAGCGTTATGAGAACAATGAAAGTGCTGTTGTTTCTTCTGTTCGCCGCAGTGTTCGTACCAGGCATTGCCGCAGCCCAGGAGAAAAAGGCGAATACCATCGATGAACTCGCCAAGATGTATGATGTAAGCTCGTGTAAGCCGTGTCATGCGAAGATCTATGATGAATGGGAAAAGTCCATGCACTCCCGGTCCCTCTTTGGGACGAAAAGGACAATGGGCGGCTTTAAGGGCTCATTAGAGGCCGGACTCTTTAAGGCCTTTGGGAAATCCGGCGCAACAAAGCCGGAAGAGGTAAAAATGGCGCATTTTGCTCAGTGCTTCACGTGCCATCTGCCCCATGCCTTGAAAGACGGCACGGATCAACTGGCCCAGCAGCTTGCGAAGGCCTTCATTGACGGCGATGCGGCAACCCTGAAGAAGGTCGGCATCAACTGCCTTGTCTGTCACAACACGAAAGCCATTGTCCACAAGTGGCAGGATGGCGAGCCGGAAGCGAATGTTATTTACGGCTCCAAAGACGGCGTCCATCCTGATGCAAAGTATAAGACCATGAAAAAGAGCGCTATTATGAGCGAGGCCGTTCTATGCGGACAGTGCCATGGAACGGGTCCCAACCTCGAGTTCCCCCAGCCTTCTCAGTGCGGGACTTCCTATGGGAGCTACCTCCATGCCTATATTCCTTCCGGCGGCACAGAAACCTGTCAGGACTGCCACATGAAGAAGGACGGCAAGGGGCATCTCATGTCGGCGCATGGCGACAAGGATATGATGAAAAGAGGCGTATCCGTGGATGTTGATATGAGCGCATATAAGTTCCTTCTGAAGGCGGGCGACTCGATACCAAAGGCCGTTGTTAAGGTCAGCATGACCAATAAGGCCGGTCACAGACTTCCCGACGGCTGACCATCCGCACAACGGCTGGTCCTGGATGTGACCGCTAAAACAAAAGATGGGAAAGAGATATTCAAGAGTTCTAAAATTTACATGCCACAGTCCACAAACAGCCGCAGCGACGCCATGATCTACGGCGCGCACTTCAAGATGGGAATTGCCCGCGACACGAGCCTCCAGCCTAATCAGACAAAGGTTGAGACCTTTGAGATTGATTTCCCGTATGAAGATGTGGAAAAAGAGGCCGGTAAACCCAAGGTCCGGGAAATAAAAGCAAAAGAGATGGTTGTTACGGTTGTCCTTCGTTATCAGCTCGACCCCGCTCCAGGCGAGACGGGAAAAGACAGTTTTGTTCTTTCTGAAACAACAAGAACGGTCAGCGTACAATAATAAATATGACGAGATTCGCGTGAGCGCTAAGCCCGACCTTGCGAAGTTACGCTAAGGTCGGGCTTATTTATTGTGGTGTTTTTTTATAGTACCCCTAACCTGTTGTTTTCTTTAACCTGAAAAACATGCTATTCTCTATTGCCAAAACCCTGTTCAGAGTTTTATAATGACGGGGTCATTCGGGTTGGGGGGTAACTAAGTTTGAAGAGAAAAGCAGTTGCTCTTATTTCAGGCGGACTCGACAGCGTTCTTGCGGCAAAGGTCGTCATGGAGCAGGGCTTTGACGTCCTCGGGCTCTACTGCACCTCCGCCTTTTCCAAAAGCTATGGACGGGAACAGGAGACCCATGCGGCCCAGGTCTCCAAGTCCATCGGCATCGACCTCCGCGTCATGGATCTGGGCCAGGACTATATCGACCTGGTCCGTCATCCCGCGCACGGATACGGCAAGAATGTCAATCCCTGCATCGACTGCAAAATCTTCATGCTCAAGAAGGCAAAGGCCGTGATGGCTGAAGTGAACTCACCCTTTGTCGTAACGGGCGAGGTTCTGGGGCAGCGGCCCATGTCCCAGCGCCGCGACACCTTCCAGGTGATCGAACGCGATGCGGACATGCGGGGCATGGTACTCCGTCCCCTTTCAGCCAAGCTTCTTCCGCCCACCCAGGGCGAGTTGAACGGCGCGGTTGACCGGGAAAAGCTCCTCGGCATCAGCGGTCGTTCGCGGACCGTCCAGCTCCGGCTTGCCGAGCGGTACGGTGTTCGCGGGTACTCCACCCCGGCGGGCGGATGCTTGCTCACGGACAAGAACTTTTCTGAAAAATTGCGCGACCTCTTTGAAGACAAGCAAGCCGTTAACCCAAACGATATCCGGCTCTTGACCGTGGGTCGCCATTACCGGATCGACTCGGGGGTCAAGATCGTCGTTGGCCGCGATAGCGGGGAAAACGACGTGCTCATGTCTTTGGCGCCCCATGGCTACCACCTCTTCATGCCTCAAGGCTTCCCCGGTCCCGTTGCCTTGCTGACCGGGAACCCAACCCAGAACCTGAAACAGACCATCGGCCGCCTCATCATCACCTACAGCAAACAGGTTTCCGGCCGCGCCTATCACATCCGGTACGGGAACGAGGTCTTCGATCCCGGAGAACCGCTTCCGATCAATGCAGCTCGCATGCACCGTGTCGGGGCGGACTGTTAGCAATTATCAAGGTTATCTTCCGGAGGGCGCCATGCCACGGATCACCCTGCAAGCGGTCGCCGCGTATCTCGAGTCCCTCTATGCCGAACCCGCGCGCGTGCTCTCCATGACCACGGAGGGAAAGCAGGAAGCCGGCGATGACCTCAAGGCCTTTGGATACGGCTTGCCCCTGTTCCTGGAATACGAGGTAGCCGGCGCGCGGAAGAAGGCCGTGCTCGAGACCATGGCGCCGTCATCCTTCGGCCATGACCACTTTTCAGACCGCGCCCAGGCCATCCTGTGGGCACACTCGGCATTCAACAACCTCCCGCGGCACGTGCGCTCCCTTGACAGCGGCGCCGTTTTAGAGTCGGGAACGATCATCTCCACCGGCAAGGCCAGTGAGTTTTTCCTGCTTACAGAATTTGTGAGCGGTCAGGGGTATTTCAAGGACCTCGACCGGATCAGGGACACGGGTAGCGCCACGGAGAATGATTTTAAAAGGACTCTTGCCCTCTCGGACTACCTCGTTGATATCCATTCTAAAAAACTCGACTCCCCCGGTCTCTACACCCGGCGTATCCGCGACCTCCTGGGTCACGGCGAGTGCATCATGGGACTGATCGACAACTATCCTCCCTCCTTTGAGTTCATTGATCAACGGCTCCTCAAGAAAATAGAACTGGCCTGTATCGAATGGCGCTGGCGCATCAAGCGCCGCGCGCACCGCCTCTGCCGGGTGCATGGCGATTTCCATCCCTGGAACATCCTGTTCAGGGAAGGCACGGACTTCACGCTCCTCGACCGCTCACGAGGAGAATGGGGCGAGCCTGCCGATGACACCTCCTGTATAAGCATAAATTATCTCTTCTCTTCGCTCCTCCGCTCAGGAACGCTTGACGGCCCTTTCGAAAAAATGTTTCTGTCCTTCTGGGACAACTACCTCTCAAAGACAGGTGACCGGGAAATGCTCGAAATCATAGCGCCGTTCTTTGCCTGGCGCGGATTAGTGATCGCAAGCCCGGTTTGGTACCCGCACCTGCCCACGCGGGTACGCCGGACCATATTCAATTTCATCCGGAATATCCTCGCTGCCGAACGGTTTGATCCAGCGGACGTGAACAGGTATATCGTATGAGCATCCAGCAGGGGTTTGCCATCTGGATGACCGGCCTTCCGGCATCAGGCAAGAGTTCCATAACCCGGGAATTAGTGAAGAAATTAGAGACACGGGGAATTTCAGCCCTCGTGCTGGAGTCGGACGAGATGAGGAAAATCCTCACCCCGGAGCCGACCTATCGCCAGGAGGAGCGTGATGTCTTTTACCGGTCACTGGCGTTGATCGGGGAATTGATCTCCAGGAGCGGCGTGAACGTGATCTTCGACGCAACAGCGAACAAGCGGACTTACCGGGAGTATGCGCGTACGCTCATCCCCCGATTCGCGGAAGTGCGGATAACGTGCCCCCTTGATGTCTGCATGAAGAGAGACCCAAAAGGGATATACGGTCGCGCGACAACGGGCAAGGCAAGCACTGTCCCCGGCCTTCAGTCTTCCTATGAACCGCCCCTGAGCCCTGAAGTGACGGTGGACGGCCAGGTTTCGCCGAAAGTATCCGCTGATCTGATTTTCAACAAACTCACACAGTTGCACTATATATAAACAGTTCTTTCCCCCCTATTTACGAAACTCATTTGACTGTCCCCGCCTCGTCCGATACAATGCCGCCATGGGTAAAAAAGTGACCTATGAACGCTGGATTAATCTTTTTCTTCCTGATGGATGGACTGAGCGGGAGGAGCTGGGATTTGTACTTCTGGAAAAAGACGGCTGGCCTGGCCTGGTGCAGCTCTCATTTATCGAGAGGGACGAGAACAAAACGCCGCTTCGGGAAGCGGCGCGCATACTCCTCGAAGACACTCTGGAGGAACGTGATGTGCCCTTTCCCCGTGAAGCGGTGAAAGTGGAAGACCGGGGAGATATGGGGATAGCGACCATGGATTATACCTACCAGGATAAGGATGAACCCATGCACTGGCGCGTCTGGTTCCTCGTGGACAAAACACGGGCGCTCCTGGCTGCCTATATAGGCAACCCGGCGTTTGACGTCCCTTTCCTCGATGAAGCCGACCGCATCATCGCCGACATCGAGTTTATCCCGAGCACGAACGACTGAAAGTTCCCGGCCTGTGCAAACCAGGGCAAAACCCAGCGCTGAGCGGACAAGAAATAATAAATGTAACTACTCAGGTCGGTTGCTGGGCGCCGGCGCAACAAGAGCGCGATTGCCCTTTTCCGTGTCGGTTATCAGAACATCCAGTCGGCGCGGGCGAAGCGAAAGCGCCGCGACCGCTGATGATGACGGGAAAATCGATATTCCCGGCGCTCCTTGCGACAAGCGAAGTAACCTACCTGAGTAGACACCCAAAAAAACAAGGGGCCGGATAATTATCCGACCCCTTTTTTCAATCCGTCGAGAAGAACATCAACTACACATACTCCCGCAGCATCCTGCTCCGAGCGGGATGGCGCAGTTTTTTGAGCGCCTTGATCTCGATCTGCCGGATCCTCTCCCGCGTGAGCTTGAAGTGCTTGCCGACCTCTTCGAGCGTGTGTTCGCTGCCCACGCCGATGCCGAACCGCATCCGGATGATTTTCTCCTCCCGCCCGGTCAGTGACGAAAGCACCTGCTCGATACGGCTGGAGGCCTCATTGTTCTCGAGTGTCCTGAAGGGAGAGATGGCTTTCTCATCGATGATCACGTCCTTGAGTTCTTTCTCTTCCGAGAGGATCGGCGTCTCTAATGATACGGGCTCCTGGATGGCGCGCAAGATCTCGTTCACCCGCACCACGGAAAGTCCCATGATCTTCGAAACTTCTTCGGACGCGGGCTCCCTGCCCTTTTCGCGCATGAACCTGGTATAGATCCGGCTGATGCGGGTGCTTTCCTCGATCAGGTGTACCGGCAGACGAATGGTACGCGCCTGGTCCAGGATGGCGCGCGTGATCCGCTGCCTGATCCACCAGGTGGAATAGGTGCTGAACTTGGTCCCCTTTCCGGACTCATACCGGTCCGAGGCCTTCATGAGACCGATATTGCCTTCCTGGATCAGGTCCAGGAGCGTCAGGCCCCGGTTCACGTATTTCTTCGCGATCGAGACCACAAGCCTCATGTTGGCCTGGACCAACTCGTCCTTGGCCTCCTTTACCCTGGCCTCCACTTTATCGATGCGGCCGGCCATGTCCCTGAGGGTCGGCTCATCTATCCCGAGCTTTTCCATCTCAACGGTGACGCCTCGCTCGACCTGTTTGCCCACTGCCGCGAGCTTCTTGAGCATCTTCTCGATCTCTCGGAACGAGAGACTCATCTCGTTGAGCGTGAGCGTTGCTCGCTCAATATCGCGCCTGGCCACCTGCCTCTTGAGCCTGTTGTAGAGGCGCATGAACTCCGCCTCGTAGGAGTCTTTCCACTCGCCGGGGTAGCGAAGCACATCCTGTGCCTTCACCAGACCCTGCTTGATGTTCGCGCCCAGGGCCAGAACCCGCGGGATAGCAAGCGGAGAACTCAGGGCGATCTCCTTGAGCACAGCTTTCCCTTCCTCAAGCGTACAGACGAATTTACGCTCCTCCTCGATCTTGAGCATGGGGAATCTGCCCACGGACTTGAGATAGGTGTCGACAAGATCAGCGCCCGCAACGACGACCTCTTCAGCAACCTCCGCCGGGGAAGGCTCTTCTTCCTCTTCCTCCTCGGCAAACTCATCCGACAGATCCTCTAACACATCCTCAGGCGCCCCCTCGGGATACCCGCTCTTTTCTTCTGATAATGCTGTTTTACTCATACTGCCCGCCTTTCATCTCTTTCTGTTGCAATTATATCAAAAAAAAAGATTACGTCAAACATTAATTTGAGTCCTGCTTTACCGGCGCCGATGCGCGCGGAGAACTGAGGGGTTATGATTTGTAACTGCTCAGGTCGGTTGCTGAGCGCCGGCGCAACAAGAGCGCGATTGCCCTTTCCCTTGTCGATTATCAGAACATTCAGACGGCGCGGGCGAAGCGAAAGCGCCGCGACCGCTGATGATGACGGGAAAATCAATATTCCCAGCGATCCTTGCGACGAAGCGAAGTAACCGACCTGAGTAGTTACTATGATTTTCCATTTTTGCATACCGGTTGTGTGCTATAATCACGGCTTATGGATATCTTCTACGCGCTTTTTCCCGTATCCGGCGTGAAAACATGGGTATTTCTCCCACCGCTCACAGCGCTTGTGGTCTCGACCTTCACCTCCATGGCGGGCGTGTCCGGGGCTTTCATCCTCCTGCCCTT
>JANONA010000201.1:0-1795 GCA_031420575.1 Nitrospirota bacterium
CCTCGTCTCCATCACCGAGGACCTCGATCTCCTGCTGATCGATCTGGAAATGCCCGGCCTGGACGGCTCCAAGGTCCTCTCCTACGCCGTCTCCAGGGGAGTGAGCAAAAACCGGATCATCATCCTTTCGGGACACGACGCCGACTATCTCCACGACCGGTTTCCAATGGGGAGTTGCCTGGCGGTGCTGAACAAATACGAGATACAGCAGAAAAACGTTCTGGATATGATCTTCAACTCTTTGCAGCGGAAAAGCCTGGCACGGAAGAACGAGTGAAGGCATTTGGGGACTCTATGCCATTGTTGCTTGCGTTGCATAACGCTTGACCGAGCTGACCTAAGTCGGCAATATTACTTCATTCCACGCCACGCTATGTAGTGAGCAAAGCCCTTTCACCTTCCGCGCTCACGGATGTTCCTCAACCCAGACTTCCCCATCCGGTGTTGTTTCCTTCTTCCAGATGGGCGTGATCCGCTTCAATTCATCGATACAAAAGCGGCAGGCCCTGAACGCCTCGTCGCGATGTCCCGATGCGACAACGATCAATACGATATTTTCTCCCACCAACAGCGTTCCCACCCGGTGAATGATCGTCGCGTCGATCACTCCGTACTCTTTGATCGCCCGCCCCCGTATCTCGGCGAGCTTTTTCTCGGCCATGCCGGGATAATGCTCGAAGTCAAGCTTGGCCACTTGTTTGTCGCGCGAGACATCCCGCGTGGTCCCGAGGAAGGTCACGATTCCGCCGATCGAGGACGAAGACCGCTTCAGTCTATCAACCTCATCGTCAAGGGAGAACGGTTCCTGTTGAATCCGGACAATGCCGAAGAGGCCGGACCCGCCCGAAAACGGCGGCATGAGCGCGACCTCGTCGCCGTCTTTGATTGGCGCATCCATCCTGACGAGTTCCTGATTTATTGAAATCAGAAGCCGCCCAGGCGTCAGAAGACCGGCAAGTTCAGGACACTCGCGTGAAACCTCTTTCAGGAGGTCCGCTACCGTGCCGGAAGTGAAATCGAGGATCAGCTCCCCTCTCTGTGCGCGATCCTTCAGAATGGCGAACAGCTTGACGGTTACCATGATTCGTTATTTCCTCTCAAACGTCCCGCTCTTGCCGCCCGTTTTTTTCATGAGGCGAATATCGGTGACGGTCATGCCCCGGTCCACGGCCTTGCACATGTCGTAGATGGTGAGCCCCGCCGCGGCGATCGCGGTCAGCGCCTCCATCTCCACGCCCGTCTGCCCCGTGGTCCTGACCGTGGCCTGCATGTTCACGCACGACGCTTTCTCGTCCGGCTCGAAGGAGATTTCCACGGCCGTCAGATTCAAGGGATGGCACAAGGGGATCAGTTCTGATGTTTTCTTGGCCGCCATGATTCCGGCTATCCTGGCAACTCCGAAAACGTCGCCTTTGGAAACCTTGCGGTCCAGGATGAGCTGAAGTGTTTCGGGCATCATAAACACACGGCCTGCCGCGACGGCCTCGCGCATCGTTTCCGTCTTTTCGGAAACATTTACCATGCGGGCGGCGCCATCATCGTCGAAATGAGTTAGTTTCTTGTTCATCCATTATCCCCCGATCTGTGACATGGGAGACATGGCGGGATGGAGCAAAGACCCTTCGTGCAAAGCGTGGCGGGCGGGTTTGGACAAAACAGCATTGCGATAGAGGGTTTCCAGTTCGTCGTCCGATGCGCCGTTCCTGAGCGGAGTCTTGATGTCCACTGAAATTTCGGAAAATAGACAGGGTCTCAGCTTTCCGATTGCCGTGAGCCGCAACCTGTTGCAGGAACC
>JANONA010000202.1:0-2192 GCA_031420575.1 Nitrospirota bacterium
GGTCATGGGTTATTGCAGGCAGCACAGCCACGAGATGGACGAGACGGTTATGAAAAGCCATATCGACCTTTACGTGAACGATTTTTCGCTCGACCTGGGCCATGACGGTATCAATGCGGTGCGCAGGCTCTTTGACGAAGCCGGGAAGCGCGACATCTTCCCGTATTCGGACAAACCGCTCTTCGTGAAGGAATGAAAAAAGATGACTTCTGAAAGCCTTTACACTGATATGGTTGACAGTGTCAAGAGCAAAAAAGTTTCCTTGCCCCTTTTTAATTTAAAAGGTTATATGGTCAATTTGCTCCAGAGCATAAGGAGGGACGGGGCCGACTTGTGCGACGTTTGATCATTCTGATATTCGCGGGTTTGACCGCAAGACTTTTCTTCGCCGCGGAGCTGCCTCGCTCTAAAAACGGAAATTCGGCATTGCCTTATTCCATAGGGTCGTCGAGGGCTCTCCGTAAACGTGGCCGCGTCCCCGCTTATGCTCTGGATGGTTGTTTGTTGTTCGTTCGCATCCTCCTATAATGACGTTTTGTTCTTTGATATTCTTATGCGCTCTGGGGCTTCACTTCACGGGCAATAGCCCAGATGAACCCGCACAGTTCACGTGCAATGGCGGTGACCACCTTGTTTCTGGGCTTCCCTTTGGCCGTAAGTTTACGGAACCGTCCGCAGAGCCGCAGCTGGGCCTTCCAGGAAATGTCGCAGATGTTTTGCGGCAATCCCTCCTGACGCTTGAGGATCACCCGGCTGACGCGGGCCGGAAAACTGTAAGCTTGAGCCGCTTCTATCAATGCGCGCCTGACGTGGGTGTTTCCGGTTTTGGTGATGCCACCTCGTCTGGTGCTGTCGCCGCTGGAGTGTTCGGACGGGACCAGCCCCAGATATCCCATGAGCTGCTTGGGATTTTCAAAACGGCCCAGGTCTCCGATCTCGGCCATGGTGGTCGCGGCGGTTATATCCGCTACGCCGCGTAACGCCTGGATAGCGCGCACCACAGGAGCCGTCCGGCATGCGGGAATAAGTTTTTGAATCTGTTCCGTGAGCCGGGCCACGCGCTCCGAGCATTCCTTCACGGTGTGGATGTACTCTTGCAGCGTGATTTGTTGCGCAGGGTGCGGCATTTTGATGTCCGCGAGCCAGCGCATGTGGACCTGGGTCCAAGTGGTTTCCCCGGAGTAACGGTGTCCGTGCCTCAGCAGCATCGCGCCTAATCTTTGTCGGGCGGTGCGTTGGGCTTTGATCGCGTCTTCCCTGCCGCGCGTCAGGTCCCGCATGGCTTCATCTTCCTCGTGGGGTACATAAATGGCAGTCAACTCTCCGGCGCGGTGCAATTTGGCAAGGTTTTCGGCATCACGCCGATCGGTTTTGACGCGGTTGCCGCTTTTTTTCGGAATCAGCGAGGGCGCCACTACCGTACAGTTGTAGCCTTTTTTAGTCAGGTGGCGGTAAATTTCGTAACCGCACGGCCCGGCTTCGTAAACAAAATGCAGTTCCGAGCCTTTGCTTTCAAGCTTTCTGACGGTTTTGTCCAACGATGCCATGTCGCCGCCGATCTTGCCGTAGTACCGGAGTTCTTGTTTACCGCCGGTTTCTGCGGTTGCTACCGCGATTGAGTTTTTTGCTGAATCAAGACCGACGATTGTGATAGAATTCTGCATGACCTGCCTCCTTGTTTGTGGCTCTGTATTTGGACTCCCTGTGAATCCAAGTATAACCCACGGTGACAAGGGGCAGGTCACTTTCTCAACTGTCAACCATTATGTCTAAATGCCCCCAACAGTACAGCTCATCTTTATTTGTGGGTTCCGAACGCTCTTGTTCTTGAAGGGTTGCAGGTAATGGAGTGCTGGGGCTTCAAGTACAAAACAAACATGATCTGGTACAAGATTCGGAAAGACGGCGGTCCTGATCGGCGAGGGGTCGGTTTTTATTTCAGGAATGTAACGGAAATGATTTTGTTCGGTGTTCGCGGGAAAAATGCACGGACACTGCAACCGGGTCGGACTCAGCCAAATATCATAAGTTCACGAAAGAGGGAACATAGCCGTAAACCTGATGAGCAATATCAAGTTATCGAGTCATGCAGTCCGGGGCCTTTCCTCGAGCTTTTCGGTCGTGGCTCTCGGCCGCACTGGACAACTTGGGGAAATCAGGCGCAAGAGTATATTCCGAGTTGGCCGACATAT
>JANONA010000203.1:0-4241 GCA_031420575.1 Nitrospirota bacterium
CAAGCTGCGGACAAAGCCCTATTCGCTCCTGCTGCTTGATGAAGTTGAGAAGGCACACCCCAAGGTATTCGACCTCTTTCTTCAATTGTTCGATGAAGGCAGGATTACCGATGCAAAGGGCAGGACAGTTGATGCAAGCAACTGCATTATTGTCCTGACTTCCAACATCAGGCCGGGCAAAAGGGACAAGCGGCTTGGCTTCGGCGCTCATGACGACGTTCCCCAGGTTGACGACATCCCGGAACTGAAACAGTTCTTCCGCCCTGAACTGCTCAACAGGATTGATGAGCAAATCCTGTTTAATGCTCTCACCAAGGAGGATATTCAGGGCATACTTGCCCCGATGTTGACGACGCTTTGTCAGCGGTTAAAAGACCAACACAATATCGGGCTGGAGATCGCGGACCCGGTGAAAGCGCTCCTGATGGAGATTGGCTATAAGCCGGAGTTTGGCGCGAGGGAACTGCGGCGGACGGTTGAGCGGCTTCTTGAGGCAAAGCTTGCGGAGAAATTGTTATCGCATGAAAAGGCAGCATCTTCCGTGATATGGAAAGTAGCGCGAGCGGATGATGGAATTACGATCGAGGCAAGTCAGAGCTGATATTGTCGTTGAACTTGCGGGTCACATTGCCAATTACTATCCATTATCGTTCTTTTTCGATCATAACTCCGCGGTTGCAAGGCCCGGGGAGTGTGCCTCAATTGTGACGCAGTGCACACGGAAAAGGTCGTATTGACAAGACATTGTCAGCCGTGTATCGTATCGTATGAAATTCCGAGGAGTGTCATAAGGAGGACGGTATGAACAGAATGGGGATTTTTCTGGCCCTGCTTTTTTTGTTGGTTCCGCCGATGGTCCGTGCTGATGAGGGCCAATCGGTCAAAGAGGGTTTTAAAGAGGCCCATGAGGGCATGAAGAAGGTTGTCAAGTCCGTGGGTAAGAAAGCCAAAAAAGATATGAAGGTCATTGACAAAAAAGTGAAAAAGGATTTGAAGCCCGTTGATAAGGCCGCCAGGAAGACCTGGAAAAAGGTCGGCGAGGATGTTGAGAAGGCCACCAAAGACTGACCCGTTGTTGCGCGACAAAATACAAGTGTGAACCAGTAGCCCAGCTTGCCATTGCGAGAATTCCCTTGCCTTTTACTACCTTTAATACTATCATTAAACATAGCACTGGAGATAACTCATATGATAAGAATACCAAATATCGTTCCTATCACAGATCTTCGTCAGGACGCAACGGCTATCGTAAAGCGTGTAACCAAATCGCGGGACCCCTTCATTATTACGCAGCGAGGCCGGGCCGCTGTTGTAATGGTCAGTGTAGAGGACTATGAGCATTCCCGGCATGAACTTGAGCTATTACGACTTCTTGCACGTGGGGAAAAGGAAATTGAAAAGGGAAAAGGCTACGACCTTGACGCGGTTCTCACTGATGCCGATGAATTATTAAAAGAGTTGCAGAAATGAAGGTCCAGTTCACTCCTTCGGCTCGCACACAGTTTCTCGCTGCCATAACATATATCTACCGAGATCGTCCATCCGCAGCGCTTGCATTTCGCCAGAAAGCGGAAAAAACCTTATCAAGACTTCTAAAATTTCCGCGATCCGGAAGGATTTTGCCGGAATTCCCCGACCTTCCCTTTCGAGAAGTAATTGTCCCTCCTTATCGGTTCTTTTACAGCATAAAACAGAATATTGTCTGGATCGTGGCCGTATGGCACAGTGCACAACTCGCGAAAGAGCCAAATGCCCCAGAGGACGTCCAACCAGTTGTTAAACGAGGTGTGATATGATCCTGACCAGAATGCGGGAAGCGGCAGCGCGTTTTCCCGACAAAATCGCCATCCAGATGAAAATGGGCGACCGGTATCAGCAGTACACGTACCATGATCTCATTCGGAACGTCGCGTCTGTCGCCCGTTCGCTGTCGGAGCTGGGGCTCGGGAAGGGCGATCGCGTCGCCCTCCTTTCCGAGAACAGGCCCGAGTGGATGATCGCGTACCTTGCTGTTGCCGCTTACGGCGCGGTCGTTGTGCCGCTGGATGCACAGCTCACGGACAAGGAGGTCGCGCTCCTGCTCGCGAGCTCCGAGGCAAAGGCGGTCTTTGTATCAGCCGCATGCAGGCGGAAACTTCCCCTGAACGCCGCGCTCGTGATTCTCTCGTTTGACCCCGGTGACGGCATACCGTTCTCCGGCATGCTGACGGCGTATCCCGATGCGGCGCTCTCGCCGGCGCATTCAGCCAATGACCTGGCCGCGCTCTTGTACACATCGGGGACAACGGGCGATCCCAAAGGAGTGATGCTCTCACAGGGCAACCTGGCGTCGAACCTGGCCAGCGTGATCAAGCTCAACCTGTTCGACCACACGGACAATTTTCTCTGTATCCTTCCGCTGCACCATACCTATCCCGCGATGGGTTGTATGTTGCTGCCGCTGGCGCTCGGCGCGACGGTGACGATCCTGAACAGTCTCAAGGGCCCCGATATTCTCGCTTGCATGCGGGAAACAGGGGTCAGCGCCCTGGTCGGCGTGCCGCAGCTCTTCACGGGACTCCGCAACGCCATCTTCGACGGGATCCACAAAAAGCCCGCGCCCGTTCGAGCGCTGGTAAAACTATTTCTCGCTTTCAACAGACTGCTGCGGAAAACGGCGGACCTCAATATCGGGAAGAAGCTTTTCGGAGCGGTGCATGCCAAGTTCGGCCCGAAGTTCAGGCTTTTCGCGAGTGGGGGCGCACGGCTCGATCCGGACGTGTATAGCGACATGACCAATCTCGGGTTCACGGTGATAGAGGGGTACGGCCTCACCGAGACCTCGCCGATCTCGGCCTTTAACCCTCTTGGGAAACAGAAGGCCGGATCCATCGGCATCTCCCTGCCTGATGTAGAGGTCAGGATCGCGGACCCGGACGCACACGGGATGGGAGAGCTCGCGGTGCGCGGTCCGAACGTCATGCTCGGCTATTACGAAAAACCTCAAGAGACCGCCGAGGTACTGCGGGACGGGTGGTTCTACACCGGCGACCTGGGCTATCGCGACCATGACGGGTACTTCTTCATCACCGGCAGATCCAAGGAGATGATCGTGCTCGCGACAGGCAAGAAGATATTCCCTGACGAGCTTGAGAAGTTCTACAAACAGATACCATCCATCAAGGAGATATGCCTCATCCAGGGCGAGCGCGGTCTCGCGGCGGCGGTGGTGCCGGATTTCGATTACCTCCGGAAGATGAACCTGTCCAACTCGCGCGAGACGATCGCGTTCAGGATCGAAGACCTCGCGAAGGAGCTGCCTCCCTACAAGCGGATCACGGGGCTCAAGATATTCAAGGAGCCGCTGCCGGCAACGCGATTAGGCAAGCTCAAGAGGAGCGCGGTCAGGGAGCTGTACGAGAAAGGCGGAGAGCGTCTTGAAAAACCCGTTCAGGAGCAGGACAGCACCCTGCTCGCCGATCCGGTGGTGAAAAAACTCGTTGCCTGCCTCGAACCATTCTCGGCAAAGAGGAATATCGTGCCCGACGACAACCTGGAGCTCGATCTGGGGCTCGACTCGCTCTCGCGCGTGGAAGTGGTGGTGAGCATCGAAAAGTCCTTCGGCATCAGCCTGCCGGATTCGTTCGGATCCGAAGTGTTTACCGTCAAGGACGCGGCGCTCAAGATAAAAGAACTGCTCGCCTCCGGGCCGGTGAAGACCGGCGAGCGCGTGCGGCTGTCGTGGTCCGAAATCCTGGCGCTCGAGCCCGCGGAGGAAGTGAGGGATTCGATCAGGTTCGAGTTCGGGCCGGTCTGCGGCGCGGCACGGTACTTATTCAGGCTTCTGCTTACCGTGATCATAAAGGTCTACGGCCGCCTGACCGTGAAAGGCATGGAGAACCTGCCCACACAAGGGCCTTACATCATTGCTCCGAACCATCTTAGTTTTGCCGATGTCCCATCGATCATGGCGTCAATCCCGTGGCGCACGGGCTCGCGGGTCTTTTTTCTCGGCGCTACGGTGTTTTTCGGAGGACCGATCATGTCGAAGATATCGAGGTTCCTCCAGGTGATCCCCGTGGACATGGACGCCAAACTCTACAGCGCCCTCCAGTTGTCCGCCTATGTGCTCCGCCGCGGCAGGATTCTCCTTGTCTTTCCCGAGGGCAGCCGTTCGCGTGACGGCGGCGTCAAGGAGTTTAAGAAGGGCGTGGGGATCATTGCCAAAGAACTGAACATCCCGATCATCCCGGCCGCGATCA
>JANONA010000204.1:0-5116 GCA_031420575.1 Nitrospirota bacterium
AGATAGATGAAGGTCTTCTCTACCCACCCGTCCGGCGTGAACTGGATATAGGGCTCATCGGGGTGGCTGCCGGCCCGTACCTCGCGAAACGAGGTCTGGCCCGAGAGGCTGCCTTCGCCCGCCATCTCGGAATGGAACCGCTTGAACTCCACGGCCTGCTCGCTCGTCCGGGTCAGGACCTCGGCCCAGTAATGGCCGCTCTGAATATCGAAGCGAAGACGGTACACCGCCTTCTTTGCCTGGGCCTCATCCCGCAGGAAGCGGATCATGCCCGTAAGGTGCCGTGCGCTCCGCTTCAGGTTCGCCTCGCCGAGTTCGCCCAGGCGGGGGATGATCAGGGTCAGCATGATGCCCAGGATCGCGATCACGATCGTAAGCTCGATGAGCGTAAAACCATTGGAGTGCGGAATGCGGAATGCGGAATGTGGAGTGATACATCGAAAATCCTTTTCCGCTCCTGTTATAGTATTCCGCATTCCGTACTCCGCATTCCGCACTTTACTTTATTGCGTCTTCCAGCTTTCGATATCCGCGTTATTTCCCTCGCCGCCGGGCTCTCCGTCCGCGCTGTAGGAAATGATCTCGTACTCCCTGCCTTCGCTGCCCGGAGACAGGTAGACATAGTCCTTGATCCAGGGGTCCTTCGGGATGCGTGCGGGCTTCAGGTATCCGCCCTCGCGCCATTTCTGAGGAATGCGTCCGGCCTCGGGCTTTTTAATCAGCGCCTCAAGCCCCTGCTCCGTTTCAGGGTAAAACCCGTTGTCGAGCTTGAACGCGTCCAGCGCGCCCTCGAGCGCGCGTATCTGCGTCCTCGCTACTTCGACTTTCGCCTTTTCTTCCTGACCCAGGAATTTGGGAAGGACCAGGCCGGCCAGCAGTCCGAGAATGATGATGACTACCATGATTTCGATAAGTGTGAAACCATTCTGATGCTTCATAAAACCTCCATAATGGAACCACGGATGACCAACAGCAGGCGCTTCTAAGCGACACGGGCGTTCCGCCTCGTTTTTATTCCGCACTCCGCACTCCGCAATTTTCTCACCTTACTCCCGAACTCATCTCGAGCATGGGCAGCATGATGGCGATCACGATGAATCCGATGACTAATCCCATGACGAGGATGATAATGGGCTCCAGGAGCGCCATGAGCCCCGTGATGCGTGTTTCGACGGTGCGGTCAAAGGAATCGGATATCTTGAGCAGCATCTTCTCAAGCTCGCCGCTCTTCTCGCCCACGGCGACCATCTGCACCACCACCGGAGGAAACAGCCCGCTTCTGCGGAGCGGGTCTGCGATAGGCTCGCCTTCGCGCACGTTCTCCCGCGCCTTCCGGATCGCATTCGCCAGGACCGTATTGCCCACGACGCTCTTCACGATGTCGAGAGCCGCGAGCGTCGGCACGCCGCTCTGGAGCAGGGTCCCGAGTGTGCGCGTGAACCGCGACACCGCGATCATCCGGATCAGCGCGCCGAAGACCGGCAGGGTGAGTATCCGCGCATCGAAGGCTTCCCTGCCCGCCTGCGTGCGCAGATACCGCCTCAGGTAATACACGGCCCCGCCGAGAACGAGCAAAATCGCCCACCAGAACGAGGACAGGAACCGTACCATGACCATAAGCATGATCGTGACAAAAGGAAGCTGCTGTTTCATGTCCTCGAACATCCCCACGATGCGGGGCATCACGAAGCTGAATATGAAGAACAGCATTGCCATGCCGATGATCGTCATGAACGCCGGATAGGCAAGCGCCGCGGAAATCCTGCCGCGGAACCTGACCTGCTCTTCAAGAAAATCCGCAAGCCGGTCGAGCGTGATATCGAGGGTGCCGCTCGCCTCGCCCGCGGAGACCATGTTGACATAGAGCGACGAAAAGGCCTTGGGATTTTCCTTGAGCGCATCGGCAAGCGACGCGCCTTCGCGCACGCTATCGCGGACCGAGGACAGCGCCCCCTTGAGGGCAGCGGTCTCCTCCTGTTCCACAAGCACCGACAACGCCTCCATGAGCGGCAAGCCCGAGGACAGCAGCGTGGAGAGCTGACGCGTCGTGTTCGCGAGGTCCGCAAGCTTCACCCGGCTCGCAAAACTGAACGCGGGGGCCCCGCGCCTGACTGACTGCAGCGACGCTCCCTCGCGGATCTCGAGAACGATGATCCCCTCTTTTTTCAGCTTCGACTTGACCGCCTTGAGGCCTTCACCGTCCTGGACCCCGGAAACGCTCCTGCCGTTGCTCGTGACGCCTTTATATTCGTAAACAGGCATAATTCAAAAAAGTTCAAAAAACGAAGTTCAAAGTTCAGAGTTCAAAGTTCAGAGTTCAAAGTTCAATGTAGAGGACGGTTTTTGTCAACTCTGAACTCTGAACTATGCACTATGAACTATCCTTATGTCTCCTTCTGCGTCACCCTCACCACTTCATCCACGGACGTGATCCCCGCGAGCACTTTGTCCGCTCCGTCCTGCCGGAGGGTGTGCATTCCTTTTCTCACCGCCAGCGCTTTCAGCATGGCGGCGTCGGCGTTCTTCATGATGTGCTGCCGCACCTCGTCGTCCACGCTCAGCAGCTCGTAGATCGCGCTTCTGCCGAGATAGCCGGTCTGGAAGCAGACCGGGCATCCTTTCGCGCGGTACACCGTTGCGCCCTCGGCAACGGTCTTGAGCTCGAGCTCCGCAAGCTCCGCGGGCGTGATCGGGTAGGGTTCCCGGCACTCCGTGCAGAGGACCCGCACGAGCCGCTGGGCCAGGATGGCCATGACCGATGACGAAATGAGGAATGGCTCGACCTTCATGTCGATCAGCCTGGTCACGGCGCCGGCCGCGTCGTTCGTGTGGAGCGTGGAGAACACGAGGTGGCCGGTGAGTGCCGCCTGGATCGCGATCTCGGCGGTCTCGGCATCCCGAATCTCGCCGACGAGGATCACGTCCGGGTCCTGCCGGAGCACGGACCGAAGCCCGGCGGCAAAGGTCAGATGTATCTTCGCGTTCACCTGGATCTGGCCGATGCCCTTGAGCTGGTACTCGATGGGGTCCTCGATGGTGATGATGTTCTTGTCGGGCGAATTGATCTTCGAGAGCGCGGCATAGAGGGTCGTGGTCTTGCCGCTGCCCGTGGGGCCGGTCACGAGTATGATCCCGTGGGGCCGCGTGATATGCTCGTTGAACCGCGTAAGCGTATCGCCGGAGAACCCGATCCGCTCGAGCGGCAGCAGCGCGGTCTCACGGTACAGGAGCCGGAGCACAATGCGCTCGCCGAAGGCTGTGGGCACGATCGAGACGCGGACGTCCACGTCCTTGCCGCCAATCTTGATCCGCATGCCGCCGTCCTGCGGCAGCCGCCGCTCGGCGATGTTCAGGTCCGCCATGATCTTGACGCGCGAGGCGATGCTGGCCTGGAAGCGTTTTTGAATCGTCAGGATGTTGTACAGGATGCCGTCGACGCGGAACCGCGCGACCATCTCTTTCTCAAAAGGTTCGATGTGAATGTCGCTCGCTCTTTCACGGATGGCCTGCGACAACAGCGAGTTCACTAACCGGATGATCGGCGCGTCGTCGGTGGCCTCGAGCAGGTCCGTGGGCTCGTCGAGTTCAGCCGCGAGGAACGTAAGGTCTTCTTCCTCCATTTCCTGCACCGTGTCCTCGGCGCGGTTCATGTCCTCGCTGTGTAAGCGGTTGAGAGTGTCAAGGATCATTTCTGAAGGGGCAAGACAGAGAGAGATATCGGCGTTGAACAGCACCCTGAGGTCGTCAAGCGTGGAAAGCAGAAGCGGTTCGGACGTGGCGACGAGAACGGCGCCGTTCTCTTGCCGGAGCGGGATCGCAACCGCTTTTTTCGCATAGGTGATCGGCAGCTTGAGCGCAAGTTCCCGGTCGAGCTCGCCGAGGTCGGCCTGGAACGGCAGGCCGAGTTGCGCGCCGAGCGCCTTGAGCGCCTCGGCCTCGGTCACGAAGTTGAGCCGAACGAGCAGCGCGCCGATCCGGCCTCCCCGTTTCTTCTGGAGATCAAGCGTCTTTTTGAGCCGCTCAGGTGAAAGCCCGGACTCAACGAGTATCTCGCCGAGCAGGCGTCTCACCGAGCGTCCTCCGATGGCAAATCGGACTTCACCGCGGGCCGCGCGGAAGCGGCCGGGTCGGGACTCTTCTCCGCAACGGCCTTCTCTTCACTGACCGCCGGATTCCCGCCTGCCCCTGCCTTGCCGGTCGGCGCCGCGGGTGACTGAAAAGGCTCCGTTTCCTTTTTCTCGATTCGGTGCTCCTTGCGATAATTCTCAAGAATATCGGTCTTGTATTTCGTAAGCGCTTCAGCCTCGGCCTCGGTCCTGATGATATAGGGGGTGATGAAGATCATGAGGTTGGTCTTTTCCACCTTGCTCGTCTTGTATTTGAAGAACCAGCCGAGGATCGGGATATCGCCGAGCAGCGGCACTTTCATGGTGGACGAGGTCACGTTGTCCCGGATGAGCCCGCCGATCACCATGGTTTCCTTGTCCCTCACCACCACGGTGGTGCTCGCCGAGCGCTTGCTCGTGCTCGGACCCACGAGATTCGGATTCAGCCCCGCTGTTGAAATCACACTTGATATTTCAAGGTTCAAGTCGAGTCGCACGCTGTCGTCGGAGATGATCTGCGGCAAAAGGTCCATAGTCAGGCCCACGTCCTTTCGCTCAATGTTGTAGGTGGGGTTGCCGCCCGTGGCCGCGGACTGGGTCTGGCTCCCGATAAACGGCACGTTCTCGCCAACCATGATCTTTGCCTTCTGGTTGTCCATCGTGAGGATGTTGGGCGTGGAAAGCACATTGACGTCGGCATCGGTCTGAAACGCGCGCAGAAGAGCGCCCAGGTTCAGGTACTCGATGCCCTTGAACGTGAAGGTGCCCTTGACCGCGCCTACGGCGAGACCGTTGAACGACGCGAACCCGGCCGGGCCGGAAACAACCGCCGGGCCCATGCCGCCGAAGTTCGTGCCGCCGACGGCGGTAACATTATTAGTATCGATCTGGTTTATGGCGCGGAACTCAAAGCCGAGCTCGCGCTGTTTGGAAAGACCCATCTCGACGATCGCCGCTTCCACGTAGACCTGCCGGCGCCTTGTGTCGAGTTTCTGGATCACGTCCTTGAC
>JANONA010000205.1:0-3191 GCA_031420575.1 Nitrospirota bacterium
GTCAAAGAACTGAACCTGAACGTCAAGCGGGTGGTCCTGATCGTGAACCGGGTGCAGGACGGTACGAGCGGGGACAAGGCGCTTCAACAGGTTATCGCACAGCAGGGCGTGGAGTTCGCGGGTTTCGTGCCTTCGGACGAACTGATTTTTGAATATGATCTGAAGGGAAAACCGCTGGTACAGCTTCCGGCCGATGCAAAGGCCTTGACAAGTTTTTATTCCATACTGGACAAGCTGATCCCCTAACTATGACCACCAAAACCGTCGCCATCATAGGCGCAGGTCGTGTCGGCAGTTCAGTGGGCTGCCTGCTCAACCGGGCTGGGTATGCGGTGACCTCAGTTGCCGCGCGCACAGCGGAGTCTGCGGAAAAAGCAGCAGCCTTCATCGGCGCCGGAGAGCCTACAACCGATGTGGTGAAGGCTGCATCAAAGGCCGATATCATTTTCATCACTACGCCCGACGGTGCGATCAAAAACATTTGTGACAAGATCGCGTCAGGAGGCGGGCTGAAGCCAGGCTCGATCGTCGTGCATATGTCCGGGGCGCAGTCGCTCGCGCTTCTTGATGCCGCGAAGTTGTCGGGGTCTTACCGGGCGGTGATCCATCCCCTTCAGTCGGTTCCCAGCCCGGCACAGGGGATCAAGAACCTGCCTGGATCGTACTTTCGCACGGAGGCTGACCCCGAGGCGCTGGAAACAGCAAGGGCTCTCGTAACAGCGCTCGGCGGCATCGAGCTCGTGATGCCGAAGTGGAGTTCTGACAAAGAATCAGTTGCCCTGTATCATGCGGGCGCTGTTGCTGTCTCGAATTACTTCGTTGCGCTCATTGATTACGGCTTGAAGTTCTACCAGGCGCTTGGCGCGGATAAACACGAGGCGCTCAAGGCTGTGCTCCCGCTTATTAAGGGAACTCTCGCTAATATCGAGAGTATGGGCACGACAGAGGCGCTGACCGGGCCTATTGTTCGCGGCGATGCGGGGACCATCAAAGGCCACATTGAGGCAATGCAGGCGAAGGCGCCGGAGCTTTTGGGCCTCTACAGGGAGCTTGCGAAGCAGACGGTGGCGGTGGCAGTCGAGAGGGGCGGTATAACCCGGCAGATGGCGGAGGAGTTGTTGAACTTAGTGGAAAAGGGTAAATAGAAGAGCCTCTTGCAAAACTCTAAGAAACGAAGTTTTGTCATTTCGACCAACGGGAGAAATCTTGTTTTTATTACAGTGAAAGATTCCTCACTTTGTTCGGAATGACACAAAAGGGGACTTTTGCAAGAGGCTCAGAAAATAGAGATTAAGTTAAGGAAAGTCATATAACGTGGATTTTCCTAATATCTATTGTCTTAATTTCTGTTCTCTAATGTTAGAAAGGAGCCGTTTTAGATCATGCTTATTATCGGAGAGAAAATCAGTGTTATAGCAAAGAAGGTGCGTGAGGCTCTTGGCAAGTTCGACCCCTTGCCGATTCAGGAACTCGCCGTGGCGCAGGCCAGGGCAGGCGCGCACTTTATCGACGTTTCCATCGGCCCTGCCGAGGAGAACGGCCCCAAGCTCATGGACTGGGCGGTGAAGGTCGTGCAGGAAGTGGTGGAAAAACCGCTCTGCATCGATACGACGAACGTGTCCGCCATGGAGGCCGGGCTCAAGGCGCACAAGAATACCTGGGGTGTGCCTCTTATCAATTCCACCTCGAATGAGCCGGAGCGGTTCCCCATGATGGAACTGGCCGGCAAATACAACGCCAAGATCATCGCGCTCACGCTCGGCAAGGGCGGAATCCCGGCGGATGCCGAGGACCGCTGCTGCATCGCGGCCGAGATCATGGCCCGCGGCATGGAGTACGGCGTTCCCATGGAGCACATCTTCCTTGACCCGCTCATCCTCCAGCTCTGCACCATGCAGGACCAGGGGCTCCAGGCCATCAGGGCCGTCAAGATGTTCCGCGAGCTGAACGATCCGCCCATGAACACGGTGGTCGGGCTGTCGAACATCTCGAACGGAGCGCCCAAGCATGCGCGTGCCATTATTAACCGGAACTTCCTCGCCATGCTCATGTACGAGGGGCTTTCCGCGGCCATCATCGACCCGCTTGACAAGGACATGATGGATACGGTCAAGACCGTTGAGGTGATCATGGGCAAAAAGATGTATGCCCATTCATATCTTGATATGTAGGAAGAAAATTCCAAATAACAAGCGCCAAATAACAAATAAATTTCAAGTACCAATGAACAATCCCCAAACGTTTCGAACACTTGGTTTTTGAAATTTGGAACTTATTTGGGATTTGAGATTTAGGATTTAAACGGTATTTACTCTTGTTCTGAACAAGTAATTCTGTTAAGATGTGCACTACTTTTTCGAGGAGGCTTTCATGGCACTCGTAATACCTAAAGAGACCTATAGCGGCAAGATCTACAATGTGCAGCTCGGCGCCGGCGCAAAAGCGGTGACGATCGGCGGGGCGAGCGCACTCCCCTTCCTCGGCTTCGAAGGCACGTTCCCGAACAAGCCGGCGGTTGCAATGGAAGTTATGGATATCGCTCCCGATGATTGGCCTGAGACCCTGAAGAAGGCGATCGGCGGCGCAGGCGCCAATCCCGTTGCCTGGGCGAAATTCTGTCAGCAGAGCGGCGCCGACGTGGTGGCGCTCAGGCTCATGGGCACGCACCCGGACCAGAAGAACAAGAGCCCTGAAGAAGCGGCAAAGATTGCGGCTGAGGTTGCGGCTGCCATCGATATCCCCCTCATCATCCTCGGCAGCGGCGCCGTGGAAAAGGACACCCAGGTGCTCCAGGCCGCGGCGGCGGCCACGCGCGGCAAGAACTGCGCAATCGGCAAGGCCGTGGAGGAAAACTATAAGACCGTGGCGGCCGCCGCCATGGCGAACGATCACAAGCTCATCGCCATGAGCCAGCTCGACGTGAACCTTGCCAAGCAGCTCAACATCCTGCTCTCCCAGATGGGGTTCGACAAAGAGAAGATCATCATGGACCCCATGTCCTCGGCACTGGGGTACGGCCTCGAATATACTTACAGCGTGATGGAGCGTATCCGGCTGGCCGCTCTGCTGCAGAACGATCCGATGATGCAGACGCCGATCATCTGCGATATCGGCGCGAATGTCTGGAAGGTAAAGGAAACCATGGCGCTTGACGCCGAAATGCCGGAATGGGGAGGCCTGGAAGACCGCGC
>JANONA010000206.1:0-6664 GCA_031420575.1 Nitrospirota bacterium
ATCCCGCTGACGCCGCCCTTGGGCAATCCGAAAACTACATTGAATTCCGCCGGCATCTCGCCCATGGAAAAGTAGCCCAGGTCGCCGCCGTTCCCGGCCTCGGGCGCCGTTGACTTCTCTCGCGCCGCCGCGGCGAAGTCGGTCCCTGCCTGCAGGAGCTCCACCACCTTGTGGGCTTCCTCCTCGGTGGCGACCACGATTTGCCGCACCCGGACCCGCTCGGGCCTCTCAAATTCCCGGGAATTCGCCTGGTAATACCGCCGCGCGTCGGACGACGCCACGGCTACGCGGCGGTTCACCTCGCGCGCGATCAACCGTTCGATCATAATGTTTTCCCAGAGGTCTGACTTCCACTTTTCAAAGTCAATGCCCTGGCTTGCGAGCGTGTCCTTAACGTCTTTTCCGTACTCCGCGCGAAGCGCTTCAATTCTCTCATTGATTTCGGGGAGCCCGACCTTGATCCGCTTCCGCTGGGCCTCGCGCAGCATCATCTTGCGTTCGATAAGCCCGTTGAGGAACTCCGCTTTGACCTCAAGCTCGGCCTCGCGCACGGGCTTGATCCCGCTGCGGACGAACCGTTCCTGAAACTCGGCAAGCGTGATGGGGTCCCTGTTCACCGTCGCCACGACCCTGACGTCGGCGGAGACCGTTGCCACGGCGCGCCGGGGCTTCTCCTCGTCCTTTTTTGTGCAGGAAAAAAAGAGAAGCCCCAGCAGCAGCGCCGGGGCAAGGGAGTTCGTGAGACGGGGGATATTCATCGCAGTCGTTATTTTCTGGTCTCTTCCTGTGCCGCTGCCGGGACCTTCGTCACTGTCAGGCCGGACAGGTCCGCGGGCTTGGAGAATTCGGCCATTGCGGTTTCCATGGCCTTGTCGTCAACCGATATCCTGGCCTTGGCCTTGAGTCCCTTGGCGTACTCAAGGTACAGCTCCCGCCGCTTTTCCTGCGTCATCCTCATCTTGAGCTGCTGCTCGATATCTTTGAAAGCGATCCGCTTGCCCGCGGACTGGTTGATTTTGTCCTTATTCCGGCTGTAATAATCCAGCACTTCCTTGTCCGTGGGCGGCGTCACCGCGCCCATTTTATCGCCCAGCTCCTTCTTCAACAGGCTGTTGAAAAGCTCGTTCTTCGCTTCTTCCCGGACCCGGCGCTCCAGCTCCTGCTTGAGCTGCTCCTGCCGCTTTTTGAACTCGGCGTCCTTGTCCAGCCCCTGCCGCTTCGCTTCCTGGATCACGAGCTCGATTCCGATCAGGTCTTCGAGAAACTCCGTGCGCGCCTTGGGGTCGGTCACCACGGCCTGCTGCATCTGGGGCGTCAGGTCTTCAAGCTGTTTTTTGAAGTCCGACGCGGTGATGGCGGCTCGGTTCACCTTGGCCAGAACAGCTCCGTCAGAACCCTTGCCGCAACCGGACATCGTGATCGCGAACGCAAGGACCATAAGCGTGAGTACACTCCTGAGCTTCTTCATACAATGATTTCCTCCGATGAGTTTAGTTTCGTCTTTTGTGTCAGTGCCGTGTGTGCTGAATATACCATGTTTTCTTATAACACACTACAATAATTTCCGCAAGTCGCGTAGGTTGAGATAAGCTTCACGGCCCAACATCTTACGCGACATACGATTCTCCCACTATTCATGTGTCAGTTCCTGATGGGCGGCAATGATAATATCCCTGCTTGACCTTGCGGCAACGTAACTGATAATCGTCGTTTCAAGTAGAGTTTGGGTTTCATATAAAAACCTCGCCCTGTAACGCAACGCGTGAATTCCTCAATTCATCTCAATTGCGGTTTTCACCTGCATGTCCGCAATTGCGGCAAGTCGAAACGATCATCGAATGTGGGTTGAAACTTGCACTTATAATAACGACCAAGCTCTCTTGCGCTTCCAGCGTACGGCTTGCAGTTCTTTGCAAGGCACATGACGGAAAAGCGTCAATGTGGAGCGCCTTGTTAGCGTCCTTTAATCATTTTTTCGTACTCATCATGGTTTCCGATCCATACCCAGATAAAATCGCCGCCATCCTCGACCGCCAATGCACGATGAGCAAGCCCGGCTCGTGCCGACCACAAATGCCCGACCCTTTTGAATTGAAGAGAAGGATGTCGCTGATTCTGCTTGAGAAGTTTAAAGTTCTTGTCAGCTATGTTACGGACACTCTCCGGCAGACTCCGATAGAACCGCCAAAAGTTCTCAGTCGTCCGGTGCATTAGAGCTCCTTGAGCTTATGGCTTTTCCTGGCTTCAAGAGCTTCTTTTACGAGAAAATCGAGCTTGCCGGCTTCAGCGTCTTCCTCAATCTGCCTATCCCATTCATCCCAGTCCCTGTCTAAAAACCAATGCCGGAATTGGTTGTACTCTTCTTTTGGCAGAGAGGCAACCGTATTCTCCAATTCTTGAACACTTGTCATAGTCATTCCTCCTTGTAGAGTTCAGGAAGTATCTGTTACTACATAATTCCAAACGATATTCTTCGATTCTATCAGATCATGGTCCTGTGATGAATACCTACAACCATATGAGCGTTTTTTATAACACACTACAATAATTCCTGCAAGCACTTTTTCACCGCTGCCGACGCGGTCCGGAGCGACTGGTCCGGCAAGGCGAGCTGGAGCGTATATTCCGGAATAAGCTTGATCTTTCCCGTGTTCTTCTTGAGGAGCGCCATGATCCGGTCCGGCGAAATGCCCGCGTTTTCGGCAAAGACGATGTTCACGAACTCCTTGCCCGCATCGATCCGCGCGACCTTTGCCTTCCTGGCAATGAGCTTGATGGTCATGATCTCCAGGAGGTTCGCGGCGGGTTCGGGCAGCTCCCCGTATCGGTCGCGAAGCTCCTCACGAATGGTCAGTATCTCCGCTTCGTCGGTCACGCTCGAAATTTCCTTATACGCGGCAAGCCGCAGGCTCATGTCGTTGATGTAATCCTCGGGGATGAAGGCCGAGGCCCGCACGTTGATGAGCGTGTCGGGTTCCGGTGAAAACTCTTCGCCGCGCAGCTCGGCCATGGCCTCTTCCATCATCCGGGTGTAGAGGTCGATGCCCACGGCAGCGATATGGCCGGACTGCTGCTTGCCGAGCAGGTTCCCGGCGCCGCGCGTCTCCAAGTCCTGCGCCGCGATGCGGAACCCGGCGCCGAGCTCGGAGAGCTCCTGGATCGCGCGGAGACGCTTGCGCGCCACGTCGGTCAGCGCCTCGTCCGCTGGCGCGAGCAAATAGGCATAGGCTTTCTCCCTGCTCCTGCCGACGCGGCCTTTGATTTGATACAGGTCCGACAGGCCGAAGCGGTCGGCGCGGTTGATGATGATGGTGTTGGCGGTCGGGATGTCGATGCCGGACTCGATGATCGTCGTGGTCACCAGCACGTTCAGGCTCCTGGCAAGGAACTTCGTCATCACGTCCTCGATCTCGTCTTCCTTAAGCTGCCCATGGGCGATGCCGACCCTGGCCTCGGGTACGAGGTTCCGGATAAAATCCGCCATGCGTTCAATGCCCTGTACCCGGTTATGCACGAAAAAGACCTGTCCGTTTCTCTCGAGCTCGCGCGTGATCGCCTCGCGGATCACGCGCTTGCCGAAGCGGGCGAGCGCCACCTGGATGGCCTGGCGGTCAAGGGGCGGGGTCTGGATGATCGAGAGGTCGCGGATGCCGGCGAGCGACATGTGGAGCGTGCGCGGGATCGGCGTGGCCGTGAGCGTGAGCACGTCCACGAGCTTTTTGAATTCCTTAATGCGCTCCTTGTGCCTGACGCCGAACTTGTGTTCCTCATCCACGACGAGAAGACCGAGGTTTTTGAACGCAATGTCCTTTTGGAGCAGGCGGTGCGTGCCGATCACCAGGTCCGCGGCGCCGCTCTTCAAGCCCTTGAGCGTTTCCTTCTGCTCCGCTTTTGTCCGGTAGCGCGAGAGCAGGTCCACGCGGATCGAGAACGGCGCGAGCCGCTCGGTAAAGGTGCGATAGTGCTGGGCCGCAAGCAGCGTCGTGGGCACGAGCACGGCAGCCTGGTACCCGTCCTCCACGGCCTTGAACGCGGCCCGGAGCGCGACCTCGGTTTTTCCGTACCCCACGTCGCCGCACACGACCCGGTCCATGGGCCGGGGCCGCTGCATGTCCGCGAGTACGTCCTCGATCGCCTTCTGCTGGTCCGGCGTCTCTTCGTAGGGGAACGCGGACTCGAACTCGCGGTAGAGGTTGTCCGGCGGCGAGAAGGACGGACGCTGCATGGCCTCGCGGGCGGCATAGACGGCCACAAGCTGCTGCGCCATTTCGAGGATGTCCTTCCGTGCTTTTTCTTTTGTTCTTGCCCACGTGGGCGCGCCGAGCTTGTCAAGCTTCGGGGCCGAGCCCTCGACGCCGATATACTTCTGGACCTTATCTAAGCTGTAGAGCGGAACGTAGAGCTTGACCTCCGGCTCGTAACGGAGGGTGAGAAAGTCGGTCTCGAACCCGTCAACGCCGATGTGCGTCAGACCCTGGTATTCTCCCACGCCGTAGTCCGTGTGGACCACGAAGTCGCCGGGCTTGAGCTCCTTGAACGTCGAGAGGAACGGAGCTGCTTTGGATTTCGGGGCAGAGGGCCGGTGTACTTTTCTGCCGAAGATCTCTTCTTCCGTGATGAAGGCGAGGCCCGGCTCCTGCCAGGCGAACCCTTCCGAGAGCCTGCCGATCAGCGCCATGACCGGCCAGGGCCCGGTTTGCTGGTCGGGAAGATGCGGGCCGAGCGCCAGGCCGAGGCCGTATTCCATGAACAGTTTTTTGAGCCGCGCGGCCGCTTCTTCGGTGCCGCATACAATGGCAACGCGGTTGAACTCTCTCAAGCGTTTCAGCTTTTCGACAAGGCCGGCCATCGTGCCTTCAACGGGCCTTTGCTCCTGCTCGCGCTGTTCCCGCTCGATCGGCTTTGTGAGGCGAACGCTGAGCCAGGATGAGGATTTCGTATCCATGCGAAACCCCGCGCCCGTGCCGAGCAGGCGGATGTTGAGCGCGGGGAAATTTGAAAGCCCGGCCTCTATCCCGTTCTGATCGAGATAAAGTTCCGCGAGCTCCGGCAGCGTTCTCCCCTCTTCAATCTCCTCCCGTCTCCCCGCTTCTCTCTTCCGGCCAAGCTCCTCGAGCTCTTTTTTCAGATCATCGGGCTCAATAAGGGCGAAGAGGCTGTTTACGGGCAGATAGTGGAACAGGCTCTCCATATCGTAGAAGAACGGGGCAAGGAACTCGCCGCCGGGCGGGAGAATACCCTCTTGTAGTTGATTGATGCTGTTTTGCGTTGTTAAGCCGTGTTCAACCGCGGCTGCGGTGAATCGTTTTACAAACCGCTCAAGCCCCTCCTCATTGATGATGAGCTCGCGCGCGGGCAGCGCCGCGGCTTCGGTGACCTCTCCTACGGACCGCTGGGTCTCGGGGTCGAACGCGCGCATGGACTCGATGGTATCGCCGAAGAACTCCAGGCGAATCGGATTTTCGTGGAGCGGCGAGAAGAGATCGACGATCCCGCCCCTTCTGCTGAACTCGCCCACCCGCGTAACGAGAGAAGCGGATTCATAGCCCGTAGACACCAGAGCGGCAACCAAGCTGTCGGGCTCGAGCCGCGTTTTAGCGGTAAGGGTTTTTATTGAATCGACAAAAAGCTCCCAGGGCGGGAGCTTCTGCGTCAGCGACTGCGCGGGCACTAAGTAGATTCCCGGCACACCGGAGCTCAGCCGGTACAGAAAGCGCATGCGCTCGCCCACCGTACGGCTGTCCGGCGAGTCCGCCTCAAACGGCAATACACCCCAGGCGGGAAAGAGGGATATTTCAAATTCCCCTGAGCCTGCCCTGAGCGAAGTCGAAGGGTCCTCCGCAATACCAGGGATTTTCTTTTCCCTGAAAAAACGCAGGTCTTCCGCGAGTGCTTCCGCATCGTCTTCGGATGCGGTCACCACGATGACCGGCCTGCCGGATGACCGCTGAAGGCCGGACAAAAAGAGTGCCTTCGATCCCCCCCAGAGTTCGCTCACCTCAACGGTCTTTTCCCCCGCCTGAATATCGCCGAGCACGGGCAGGATGATATCGTGCAGACTTTTCATAAGCGAAATACTATAACACGGCGGCCGAGACGAATGCAACAGAAGGCATGCAACGCAAAAATTCCGGTTAAAAATCCAGCGGACTCTTCCGTTCCTTCGCGGTCTTACTCGGTATGCAATGCGTGTAAATCATCGTCGTCCTGACATCCGCATGTCCGAGCATTTTCTGGATCGTGCGGATGTCGTAGTTGGCTTGGAGAAGATGGGTGGCGAAGGAATGGCGGAAAGTGTGTGAGGTGACGCGCTTGGTAAGCTTGGCCCGGTAGACCGCCTCGTGGATGGCGTCCTGGACAGCCTTTTCATGCAGATGATACCGCCGCAGTTCCTTCGCGGACGCAACAAAGGTCAATGACTCCTGCGGAAAAAACCACTGCCAGATGAAATCCTTCGCCGCATTACGGTATTTTGGGCAACCGCTGGGCTCGGAGAAACTTGCCGCCTGTCGCCGGTTTCTTACCTGCACACCCAAAGAGGACAATAAAATCAAGGAGACCTGACAGGAAGCGCTGTTCAGGTTCACCGGGATCGACGTCACGAAATGCCGCGTCTGCAAAGAAGGCAAAATGCGGATAATCCAGACTCTTTTGCCCGCACGAT
>JANONA010000207.1:0-1816 GCA_031420575.1 Nitrospirota bacterium
ACGTGCGGGATCACATCCCCTGCCCGTTCCACGACCACCGTATCGCCTATGCGGATGTCCTTGCGCTCGATCTCGTCCCAGTTGTGGAGTGTTGAGCGCGAGACCGTCACCCCGCCGATCCTGACGGGTTTCATGAGCGCCACCGGTGTGAGCGCGCCTGTTCTGCCGACGTTCACGATGATATCCTCGATGATTGTCGTGCCCTGGTGAGCCGGGAATTTGTACGCAATGGCCCAGCGCGGCTCGCGGGTCTTGAAACCGAGCTCCTTCTGCAGCTTGAAATCGTTCACCTTGATGACTGCGCCGTCGGTTTCGAAGGGGAGCTTCGCCCTCTCCTCCTCGATCTTTATGATGGAAGTAATTGCCTTTTCTATACCCTGTGCAACGGTGAATCCCAACGGCGCCGGAAAATGGGATTTCTTGAGCCAGTTATTAAGATCCTCCTGACTTTTAAACTCGATTCCCTTTGCGGCCCCCACGCCGTAACATGCCATGTGGAGCTTTCGTTTTTCGGTGATCGTAGAATCTAGCTGACGAATAGAGCCGGCAGCCGCATTGCGGGGATTGGCAAATAGCGGCTCCCCGTTCTTTTCACGTTCTTTATTCAGGTTCTCAAATTCCGCAATGTCCAGAAACACCTCGCCGCGGATATCAATCTCTTCAGGGATGGCCTGAACCCCCTCGATGCTGATCGGGATGGCTTTGATGGTTCTAACGTTTTGAGTGACATCTTCGCCTTCATACCCGTCTCCCCGCGTCGCGGCCCGAACCAGGATGCCCTTTTTGTACGTCAGTTCCATTGCGAGACCGTCGTACTTCGGCTCAATCGTATATTCGATTTCCTGTTCCGATTTCAGAAACCGTTTTACCCGCTGGTCGAATTCACGCACTTCGTCATGGGAGAAGGCATTGTCCAGTGAGAGCATGGGTTCGGTATGTTTGACTTTGTCGAATTTTTCAAGCGGAGGCGCGCCCACGCGCTTTGTAGGGGAATCAGGAAGGACATACTGGTAGTTTTCCTCAAGCTCCTTCAGTTGTCGAAACAGCTTGTCGAATTCAACGTCAGAAATAACAGGAGCATCAAGGACATGATAATGGTAAATATGCTCGTTGAGTTCTTTAACTAATTTTTCTATCTCTTTTTTAACTTCGGACGGGATCTTATTCATATTTTTCGATATCCGCCATGAGGTGGGATCAAATTATCCTTGTCACGCATAGTGCGTTCCTTTACGTTTCCTTCCCCTCCAACTGGTAATCCTTGATCTTCGTAAGGAGCGTCTTGTAGCTCACCTGGAGGACCTCCGCGGCCCGGGTCTTGTTCCCGCCGGTCTGCTTCAACGCCTGCTTAATTCTGCGCGACTCGGCAATACGCATGGCGGCAGCGGCCACTTCCTGAAGCGGGCCGTCCAGGGGAACATGCTCCGCAAGGGCGTCAAGAATATTCGCTTCGCTGATACCGAGGTCCTGGCCGCGGATTACGCCGCCGTCGGCATAGATCACGGCCCGCTCGATTACGTTCTCGAGCTCGCGCACATTCCCCTTCCACGGCGCTTTCATCAGAATATCCATGGCTTCGTCCGCGATCGTAAGCGGCCCTTTCCGCACCTCAGCCGAATATTTATTCAAAAAATTCTGAGCAAGGGCAGGGATATCGTCGCGCCGTTCCCGGAGCGGAGGAATAGTGATGGGGAATACATTCAAGCGATAGAACAGGTCTTCGCGGAACAGTTGGGCTGCAACGGCCTTTTCAAGGTACTTGTTCGTCGCCGCGACGACGCGCACGTCGATCTTGATGGGTTTGCCGCCGCCGACA
>JANONA010000208.1:0-9592 GCA_031420575.1 Nitrospirota bacterium
GAGTGGAAGCCGAAGTAGTTTTTTGTACGTGGAGTGTAACTACTCAGGTCGGTTACTTCGCTTCGTCGCAAGGAGCGCCGGGAATATCGATTTTCCCGTCATCATCAGCGGTCGCGGCGCTTTCGCTTCGCCCGCGCCGTCCGGATGTTCTGATAACCGCCGCTGGAAAGGGCAATCGCGCTCTTGTTGCGCCGGCGCTCAGCAACCGACCTGAGTAGTTACGATTGCGGATTAATTAGTTCGCTTTTGCCCTGCGGGCGATAGTCTCATGCCTCACATTGGCAACTCAGGAAAGAAAATATGCAACCTATTGATAATAGGTGGTTTTTAGTTTATAAATCAGCAAATAAATTCTTGACAATTCCTGTCTCTTTGTGCTAAGTTTATACGGTAAAAGGATGTTTGCGCCCTTTTTTTCGGAGGAATGATGAGGGTAAGGAAGTCAGGAAAGATCAGGAAAAAAGAGTATTTTACCTTTATGTTCCTGCCCGGTCCGAACGAGCGGGTTCGGACGCTGAGTATTTCCAAGTTCGCGCTCAAGTCCGTCTTCCTTTCGTTTATGGCGGCGCTCGTCCTCTCCCTCTATCTGGGCTACGAATATAACGACGCAAAAGACAAAGTCTGGGAACTGCGGTCCGTACGCGAAGAGCTGATGCAGCAGAAGGCTCAGGTTCAGAGTTTTGCGCTCAACCTCCTGGATTACAAACGCCAGATGTTCCTGCTTCGCGACCTCGATACCAAATTGCGGCGCGCCGTGAGCCTCGGTCCCCGTGACAAGGCCCAGCAGGTGCTCGGCATCGGCGGTCCTGACGAACTCGGCCTTCAGAACCTTGCAATCCTGGGTGAGAAAAAACAGGAAGAAGCGCTTAAAGAGATGCACCAGGAGTTGAGCCAGCTCAAGGGCGCGGCGTCACGGCAGGAGACCAGCTTCCAGATACTGATCGAGTATTTTGAGGACAAACGTTCGCTTTATGCGTCCACTCCCTCGATATGGCCGACCCGCGGGTGGGTGACATCACACTTCGGCAACAGGATGTCGCCATTCAGCGGTATCGTCAAGTTCCATGAAGGCATCGACATCGCCGCCCAAACGGGCACGCCGATCATGGCGCCCGCGGACGGCGTGGTGATCAAGGCCGGTTTCGTAACGGGTTACGGCAATCTATTAGAGCTCAGCCATGGGTACGGCATCAAGACCGCATTCGCGCATAATTCGCGGCTGAATGTGAAAGCGGGACAGCGAGTAAAGCGAGGTGATGTGATCGCCTATGTGGGCGATACCGGTTCCAGTACGGGGCCGCACCTTCACTACGAGGTGCGCAAGAACGGTTTGCCGGTAAATCCCGTGAGATACATGAATTAAGAAGGCAGTATATCGCCATCCATCCTTGTTGATTTTCATCGGCGAGGCAAATCCCCGATTTCTGTTATTATCAAAAACTGTTCGCTTGACATCACAAACATTCCGCATGGGAGGAGCAGGTAATGAAGCTTGGCAACATCGAGTTAGGGAAAATACCGGTTGTTGTCGGCACCATAACCGGTGAGTTAAATGTTTCCGTTGACTCTGTGGAGAAAGTTGATGTATTCGAAATTCGCATTGATATGCTTGGTTCCACCGACATTGCATACATTACTAAAATTTTACGATCAATAAGCGTTGTTTATGCGAAACCACTCATTGTAACTGTAAGATCGAAATCAGAGGGCGGCGCTGTTGATATTGATGATGATAGGAGATATGAAATAATAAAGGCCGCTATTCCGTCAGCTGCCGCAATAGATGTCGAACTAAGTTCGACAAATTTACTGAAAAAAGTATCCACGTTGTGCAAGAGGGAAAATAAGCTGTTAATTGCTTCCTATCATAACTTTAAGGTGACACCGGAAGAATCTCTGCTGGACAAACTTGTTCTGGATGGTAAAAGTATGGGCGCGGATATAGTAAAACTGGCTGTAGAGGCTAATTCTAAAGAAGAGTTAAGTAAATTAATATCTTATACAATTAAGAACAAGGGAAAGAATATAATAACTATTTCCCAGGGAAGCATAGGCGCTCTATCGAGGATTGTCAATCCAATCATCGGCTCCCTTATGACATATGGATATATTGATATTCCATCAGCGAAAGGGCAATTATCAGCTTTTGAAATCATTGAATATCTCGGATTGTTCGATTCAATGTATAATGAAAAGCTCATAACAAGAACACAAATAATGGAAGCTGTTTAGCGGTAGTTATTAAATATGCTGAATAAGCCTGAGAATTTAATCAATTCTCAGGCTTTTCTGTTTTTCAAATCAGGTTAGGGGGTATCCACAATCGTCCATACATGATCCGCAACCTTTGCTTCCATTGCAGGCTCTGTTCTTTATACCCCGGTGACAGCTTTTTTCTTCGCTGCGTGCTGCTCAAAGAGCACTTCCTTCATCAAGGCACAGGCTTCAATGACCTTCGGGTTTGACACCCGGTAGTGGATATTAGCCCCTTCCCGCCTCGTGCTCAGGATTCCCCGGTGCCGCATTACCGCAAGATGCTGGGATACATTTGCTTTCGAAGCCCCGAGCGCTTCAACGAGCTCGGTTACCGTTTTCTCTTCACTCTTGAGGGTGTTCAGTATTTCGATCCTTTTTGGATTGGTAAGGGTTTTGCAAAGCTCGGCCTGCATTTCATACAATAATTTGTCGGTCAAGAGGGTTTTCATATTGTATTTTGTACACGGAAACAGCATGAGTTGTCAAGCGTTAATTGCTGCTCTCCCGCTGCCCGCATAAATTTATTTTCTTGAATTCCCGCGTAAAAATGATACTATGCACAACTATCAATTGATTTCACCGCAGGCGGAGAGAATAACCATGATCGGAACGATTCTGAAAAAAGTATTCGGCACCGCGAATGAGCGCGAACTGAAGCGCATTCAGGCGCTGGTGGACAAAATCAACGCGCTCGAGGACGGCATTTCCCATCTTGCCGATGCGGACCTGCGAGCCAGGACGAACGAGTTCAAGAAAAGGCTCGAAGGCGAAGAGACGCTCGACGATCTTCTGCCCGAGGCCTTTGCCGTGGTGCGCGAGGTGTCCAAGCGGACGCTCGGTATGCGCCACTTCGACGCGCAGCTCATCGGCGGCATTGTGCTGCACCAGGGAAAGATCTCCGAGATGAAGACCGGCGAAGGCAAGACCCTCGTGGCCACGCTTCCGGTTTACTTGAACAGTCTCACGGGCAAGGGCGTACACGTGGTCACGGTGAATGATTACCTCGCCCGACGCGACTCCCAGTGGATGGGCCCCGTCTACACCTTTCTCGGCCTGACCGTGGGCGTGATCGTGCATGGTCTCACGGACGAGCAGCGGCAGCAGGCCTACGGCGCTGACGTGGCCTATGGTACGAACAACGAATTCGGTTTCGACTATTTGCGCGACAACATGAAATTCGACCTCGCGGACTATGTTCAGCGCGAACTCAACTTTGCCATCGTGGATGAAGTGGACTCGATCCTGGTTGATGAGGCCAGGACCCCGCTCATCATCTCCGGTCCCACGGAAGATTCCACGGACAAATACTACAAGATCAACCGCATCATCCCGAGCCTGAAGAAAGACGCCGACTATACCATCGAGGAAAAGACCAAGACCGCGGCCCTGACCGAAGACGGAAATATCAAGGTGGAGAATATGCTCGGCGCGGGCAACCTGTATGATCCGTCGAACGTTGACCTCGTGCACCACGTGCATCAGGCGCTCAAGGCCCATGCCCTGTTCCACCGCGACGTGGATTACGTGGTCAAGGACGACCAGGTGATGATCGTGGACGAGTTCACGGGCAGGCTCATGCCGGGCAGGCGCTGGAGCGACGGTCTGCACCAGGCAATTGAGGCAAAAGAGGGAGTCAAGATCGAAAATGAAAACCAGACTCTTGCCTCGATTACCTTCCAAAACTATTTTCGTCTTTACAACAAGCTCGCGGGCATGACTGGCACCGCGGAGACCGAGGCCGCGGAGTTCGGAAAGATATATAACCTCGACGTGCTCATGGTCCCCACGCATATGCCCATGATCCGGATTGACAGCCCCGATTTCATCTACAAGACCGAGCAGGGGAAGTTCAACGCGGCCGTTCAAGAGATCGAAGAACTGCACAAGAACGGCCAGCCCGTGCTCGTGGGCACCATCTCCATTGTCAAGTCGGAAACACTGGCGTCGCTGCTCAGGAAAAAAGGCATCAAGCACTCGGTGCTGAACGCCAAGTATCATGAGATGGAGGCTGAGATCGTTGCTCAGGCTGGACGGTATGCAGCGGTCACGATCGCCACGAACATGGCGGGCCGCGGCACCGACATCGTGCTTGGCGGCAGCCCCGAGGGCCTCACCCGCCAGGCGCTCAAGGGCAGGGAATATACGAAGGAGGAATGGGAAAAGACACTGGCCGAGTTCACGACGTTGTGCGCCCGGGAAAAAGAAAAGGTCATTGCCGCGGGCGGGCTCCACATTCTCGGCACGGAGCGGCATGATGCGCGCCGGATCGATAACCAGCTTCGCGGCCGCTCGGGCCGCCAGGGAGACCCCGGCTCATCACGGTTCTATCTTTCGCTCGAGGACGATCTCCTCAGGATCTTCGGGTCTGACCGCATTTCGGGTCTCATGGGCAAGCTCGGCATGGAAGAGGATATGCCCATCGAGCACCGCATGGTGTCGCGGGCCATAGAGAACGCCCAGAAAAAGGTGGAGAATCACAACTTCGAGATGCGCAAGCACGTCCTCGAATACGACGACGTCATGAACCAGCAGCGGAAGGTAATTTACGAGCAGCGCCGCCAGCTCCTTGCGGGCACGGACCTCAAGGAGGAGGTCCTCGGCCTGGCCGAGGAGATGCTCGACGGGATACATGCCTTCTACTGTCCTGAGAACGCGTACCCCGAGACCTGGGACCTCACGGGCCTGAATGACGTGCTCGCGGCAAAGTTCTCGTATCGCATGACCGGCCTCGACCCACGGTCCCTGGTCCGTGAAGAGTTCCGCGAGAAGCTCTGGGAAGCGCTGAAGCAGAGCTACGAAGACAAGGAAAAAGAGATCGGCGCCGAGCTCATGCGCCACTTCGAGAAGGTCTTTATGCTTCAGGCTGTTGACCACCAGTGGAAAGACCACCTCCTGGCCATGGACCATTTGAAGGAAGGCATCGGCCTCAGGGGCTACGGCCAGAAGGATCCGCTCCTCGAGTATAAAAAAGAAGGCTTTGACATGTTCGGAGAGATGAAGCTCCGCATTGTCGAGTCCACGGTCGAGAACCTCTTCCGGATCAAGGTCGCGACTAAGGACCAGGGCGAGGAGATCGAACGGAAGCAGAAACGCCAGCTCGCAAACCTCAGCTTTGCCGGCGGCGGAGACGCGGCGGTCAGGCCCGCCGAGCCGGTGCATGCGGGCGCGAAGGTCGGACGGAACGACCCCTGCCCCTGCGGGAGCGGGAAGAAGTACAAGAAGTGCCACGGGAAGTAACGGCAAGTACGAAATTCGAAGCATCAAATCCTAAACAATATCGAATATCAAGATTCTCAATTGCCTATTCGGAATTTGAGCTTATTGGGGATTTAGAAATTAAAATTTAGGACTTGCCCTATGAGAATCGCCGGTATCCAGATCAGCGCCGGTCCGGATGTTGAACGGAACATCAAGCGCGCAGTCGAGATGGCTGAGGTGGCGGCTGAAAAGGACGCCAGGGTCATCTGCTATCCCGAGCTGTTCCTAACGCCCTGGTTCCCGAAAAAGGAAAACAGGTCGCTTTTTTCATTGGCAATAAGCTCGCTGGGCGAGACCCTGGGCCGGTTCCAGCGCGTTTCCGAGAAGACCGGAACCGTGCTCATCGTCCCCTTCTTCGAATCCGTCAGCGGCAAAGGATTGCCGGTCATGGTGGATTTGGAGCCAGGGACGCATTCCTGGTGCAGTTGCGGAAAAAGCAAGACCGAACCGTTCTGCGATGGATCTCATGAGGGTACTTCCTTCGTACCGCTGGAGTTCGTTGTGGATGTAAAAAAGAAGGCAGGGCTCTGCACCTGCGGACGGACCAAGAAGCCGCCTTATTGCGACGGAACGCACGCAAAGGTGTAGGAGAAACGGAATCTAACCATTTTGAAGGGAAGCACATATGTTAAAGAAACTATTTCAAACAGACGATGATACCGCGACCATGATCCTGAGGGTGCTGCTCGGCGTGGTGTTCTTTCCCCACGGGATGCAGAAGCTTCTGGGCTGGTTCGGCGGCTACGGTTTTGACGGGACCATGGGGTTCTTCACGGGAACGCTCGGCATCCCGGTGGTCTTCGCGTTTCTGGCCATCATTGCACAGGGACTGGGGTCGCTCGGGCTGATCACGGGGTTCTTGACCAGGCTTTCGGCTTTCGGCATTGCGGTGAACATGGCGGTTGCCGTGTACATGCTGCATTTTCAGAACGGGTTTTTTATGAACTGGAGCGGAAAACAGGCAGGAGAGGGATATGAATATCATCTTCTGGTGATCGCCATCGCCATAGCCTTGATGATCAAGGGCGGCGGGAAGTGGTCCATTGACAGGGTTGTTGCAGACAAACTGTAACGAGCAGTCACAGACACGTAGCCAGGTGGAGTACAGCTTGGGCCATCGGAAGATGGCCTTTTTTATCCAGGGAGCCCCACCATGAAGCAAACGAGGAAGGTCCGCAAGATCATTAGAAGTAAACCGACACTGGAAGGGGCGGGCGTTCACCTGAAGCGCGTTTTCGGGAACAGCGACGTGCCGTTATTCGACCCGTTCCTGCTGCTCGATGATTTCCGCTCGGACAACCCCGAGCACTATCGCCCGGGATTCCCCTGGCACCCGCACCGCGGGATCGAGACGATCACCTATGTTCTCAGGGGCGATGTGGAACACGGCGACAGCATGGGTAACAAAGGAGTTATTTCATCCGGCGATACGCAGTGGATGACCGCAGGCAGCGGCATTGTTCATCAGGAGATGCCCCAGGGCGACTCTGAGGGCAGGATGGAGGGATTTCAATTATGGGCGAACCTGCCCCGTTCGAACAAGATGATGGAGCCGCGTTACCGGGATATTAAGAGCAGCCAGGCGCCGGAGGTTGTGCTCGAGAATGGGACCAGGGTCAAGGTCATCTGCGGCAAGGTCGGGAAGCATGAAGGGCCTGTCAAAGGCATAGTGATCGACCCGGAGTATCTCGATGTGACCGTTCCTGCAAAAGCAGAGTTCCTGCACCCCACCAAGAGGGGACACACGGTGTTCGCCTATGTCATCGAAGGCAAGGGATATTTCGACCTACAGAAGGATGCTTCTCTCGGGAACGGCACGCTCTGCCTCCTTGACGACGGCGATCATGTTGCGATCACCACAAAGCATGAGCCGGTGCGTTTTCTCCTGATCTCTGGCAAACCCATCGGAGAGCCGGTTGCCTGGTATGGCCCGATCGTGATGAACACCGAGGAAGAGCTGGAATTTGCTTTTGAAGAGTACCGGAACGGGACGTTCATTAAACACAAAAAACCGTAGGCCCAAAAACAGGATAGATCCGGTGCGGAGAGCACTGCGCTTGTGGCAATATGCAGGATTCGCTCTTCCAAATATCTTTTCACCAAGAGCAATAGGAAGACGAACAGTCCTGAAGCGGAGCGGAAAAGGAGCGGCGAGCTTCACTGAGAGACAGAGGACATCCCGTTGTCAGCCGGGATTGTTTCTGCACTGGGTCAGAATATCCAGTTTTTGCTGGTACAACTCGGTCTGAATCCTGAAGGCTCCGAGCAGGGAGTGGAAAATATTGTCATGGGAGTAGGGCTGGGCCCGCCCTTTGGACAGGCAGTTCTTGTCGATGCCGTGTCCCCTGGCGAATCCGTCGGACATCCAGAGAACAAAGGGGATGTGCGTCTGTTCGTCAGGAGCGATCATATAGGGCAGACCGTGAAGAAAGATTCCGTTCTCGCCGAGCGATTCCCCGTGGTCCGAGAAATACATCAGCAGGGCGTTCCTGCCCGTGTCCTGCTTCAAGAGCTCGATCGTTCGATGGAGAACATAGTCGGTGTAGGAGATCGTGTTGTCATAGGCATTCACGATCAGGCTGTTGTCGCAGTCCTGGGGGGAATTGCTGGTGCACTCGGGGATGAATCTGCTTTAACGCTCCCGATGTCGATGATCTGGAACAGCGATGACCAGAACAGTCTGTTGTAGGCCAGAACGATGAAGGCGGCGGACATCAACGCCAGGGGAGCAACGCTCATTTCTATTTTTCGGATGGGAAACTTCATGGTAGTCCGCATTTTCGTACTATCGCTCTTTCCCGGTGTCAGTTCAATAGCTTTTTTCATGTGGCTAATATGAATTTGCTGTTTCATCGCCTTCAGCCTGCGGAATGGTCTGTACGATTCAGCCTGTGGGCGGTGAATGCAAAGCATCTCGGCACTCATGACATGGGTCTGGCTCTCTTTTTTTCCTATGTTGCGGCAGCAGCCCTTGTCGGTTCTCTCTACGCGGCACCGGCTCTAGCCCTTCTTGGTGGCGCGTCGTTGCCTTTCGAGCGGCGCGCCGGCCTTAGGTTTCTCGCCGCTCGCGGTAGTTATGTGGCTGGAGTAATAGTGGTGAAGCCCAACAATACGCTCCAGCCGACGCGCTAAAGCGCGCAACTGAGCGTCAACGTTAACCGCGAGGATAAAAGAATATGAGCAATCACAAGTGGACCGAGAGAGACGACATCATTGTATTTTATGTTCACAAATTCGGATTCGACGATACTCCGTCAAGAAGTGAAATAGTCTGAGGATGGTAATTGGCCAGGAATGTCCTGTTGCCTCCCGCGAGCCCGCTAAAACTCGAACAGCAGTCCCATCAGATAGGCGGTGCCGCCGAGATCGACTGACGCGGATTGTAGCTTTGCTTTTGTCTGTTTCGCCTCGACAAAGAAATACGTGTGATACACGCCGTATTCCATATACATGCTGTTTGCCGCGCTCTGATCGATGCGGTCCAGGGCAAACTGCAAGCCTCCCCTGACATGGGATCCGTCCGCTGAGCCGCGCACGGTCTCCTGGTCCTGGATCTTTTGACGGTAATACATCCTGGTCCAGCCGCCGCCGAGGTAAGGCACCAGCCATTGATTTTCGCTGAACACTCCCCGAAACAGCACGAACACGCTGAGCGGCGCAAGCTCGTAGGTTACCGCGCCCGCGAGGATGCCGTGGCCCGGCGCCAACCCCTGTCCCTTGTCCTTGATGCGACCTCCCTCTATGCCGACCTCGAGCTGCCTGATCAATTTGTACGCCAGGCTGCCCGCATAGTGTGAAGTCTTATCGTCTCCATAATACCTGTCCCAATTCTCGACAGCGGGATAAAAAGAACCGCCTTTTAACTCTAGCGACCAGCGGGGACGGTCAAGGAGCGGGTCCGCGGCGTGCGCGGCCGCCGGAACAAGAAGCGCAAGCACAAGCAGGATGATCTTTTTCAATGAACCCCTCCCGAACCCGAAAACCGCTTTCCGGAAAAACGATACGCGGTTATGAGGGCGATAATCAGTATGCACAGTATGGCGATTGTCTTGATGAACAGCGACGTTCTCGTCATGAA
>JANONA010000209.1:0-1914 GCA_031420575.1 Nitrospirota bacterium
AGTATGTCGGAGAAAGTGATTATTCGTCAAAAAAGAAATTATGAAACGAATTTCATGGCGCTTGATCCTGATGGGCCGGGAGCGGACAAGTCCCGTCCTGTACAAGGTATTCATGAGCTGACGCCTTATGGCATGGTTTTGGCGGGTCTCGGAACATGCACCGCCTTCGTGGTGAATGCCTATGCTGAGCATCACGGCCTTAACGTGGAGGTTGTGGAGCTCAAGCTGGAATACCAGCGGACGTTCAAGGAGGACTGCGCGCACTGTGAGGAGATAGACAAATACGAGGACCAGATCAGCATGACGGTGAGCTTTGAGGGCAATCTTACGGCACAAGAACGGGATAAACTGTTCAAAATATCGCTGCACTGCCCTGTTCATAAGATGCTGAAAAGCGGAATTACGGTAAAAGCAATGCCTGCGCGGCATGCCCCGGCATAGCCGCCTTCGCTACGCGAGAAGGCGGCGGCAGTCAACAACGAGAGGCCGGGAGTTCTCCCTTCATCGGAGCGATGTTCGTGGATCTGGAACGTGAACGATCTGAAGCACCCGAAATAAAAGAAAGAGAGGCCGGTGCGCATGGAACCACATCCCTTGGTACTTCCCCGGGACGAGAGCAACAAGACCCTGATCAAGAATGTTCATCCGCCGGACTGGAAAAACCCTGAGCCCGCTTCCCGCTATAACCTGGTCGTGATCGGGGCGGGCACCGCGGGTCTGATCACTGCCGCCGGGGCGGCAGGACTGGGAGCCAAGGTTGCTTTAATCGAGCGTCATCTCATGGGCGGTGACTGCCTGAACGTGGGTTGCGTTCCTTCCAAGGGGGTCATCCGCGCAAGCCGTGCCGCACACGATGTCAAAACGGCCGGAGAGTTCGGCGTCTCCTGCTCGGGAAGCGTGACCGTCGATTTCGGCAAGGTAATGGAGCGCATGCGGCGCATACGCGCAGGCATCAGTTTTCATGATTCCTTCGAACGGTTCAGCAAGGAGCTCGGCATTGACGTATTCCTCGGCAGCGGGACGTTCATCGGTCCGGACAGCGTCGATGTGGAAGGGAAGCGTCTTCGTTTCGCCAAAGCCGCGATCTGCACCGGCGCGCGAGCAACGGCGCCCCCCATTCCCGGGATTGAGGACACTGGCTATCTGACGAACGAGAACGTGTTCTGGCTGACGGAACTCCCCAAAAGGCTTCTGGTGATCGGCGGCGGCCCCATCGGATGCGAACTGTCACAGGCCTTCGCCCGCATGGGAAGCGCGGTGACGATCATCGAGACCTCGGGCCATCTGCTCATCCGGGAGGACGCGGACGCTGCGGAGATAGTCCAGCAATCCATGCTGCGTGACGGCGTGCAACTCGCCCTAAACGTCAAAATTCTGAAGACCGTAAAACGGGGTGCCGACAAGGTCATCACCATCGAGCAAAATGGAAAACCTGTTGATCTGGCGGGCGACGAGCTCCTGGTCGCGGTAGGCCGCGCACCGAACGTGAACGGGCTGAACCTTGAAGCAGCAGGCATCGCGTACGATCCCCGGATGGGGGTTCGGGTGAACGAGATGCTCCAGACCTCAAATCCGCGCGTGTACGCGGCCGGGGATATCTGCTTTCCCTATAAGTTCACGCACACGGCCGACGCGCTTGCGCGCATCGTGATCGCGAACGCTTTATTCAAGTCACGACAGAAGACCTCGTCGCTCGTCATTCCGTGGTGTACCTACACCGATCCCGAAGTGGCCCACGTGGGCATGTATGAAAAAGATGCCCGCGAGAAAGGAATCGATGTCCTTACGCTTACCGTGCCGCTCTCGAATGTGGACCGGGCGCTTCTGGACGGTGAGACCGAAGGGTTTGCCCGGGTGCATTTGAAGAAAGGCACCGACAATATCCTCGGCGCTACCATTGTAGCCCGGCACGCC
>JANONA010000210.1:0-2985 GCA_031420575.1 Nitrospirota bacterium
CTGTCTCACGATCTTCTTGAGTTGGAAGATGAACGCAACGGCCTCGGAAGGCGTGAACTCCTGAATTGCGCGAATCCTGACAATCCCGTCCAGAAAAGTCTTAACCGTGTCGGGGATCATCCCCTGGAGCAGCGCGTCAAAGAGCCTCTCGGTCCCTTCCGCAAGGGTATAGCCGACCGGATTCGTGAACTGGGCCTTCTGCTTTTTCAAAAAGCCGGCCGTATCCCTGGGATAGGTCTCGGCAATCGCGTCGAACCATCTCTTCAGGATCGCGGGCTTCTTTTCCATCAACTGTTGTTTGAGATTCATATCAACGCCGCTAAAAGAACAGCAGGTGCTTAGCGCCTTCCATTTCCTTCTGAATGTCCGCGAAAGAAACGAACCTGGTATTTATGTCCGCGCCGCCGACATCATCGGCGTTGGTGATCATCTGGTCCTCTTTCAGGCCGAGGCGCTCCATGTCCTCCTTGCAGACCCAGATCGGCACATCAACTTGCAGGGAACTCTTGATGTGACTTTCGGTGCTGGTCACGCCGTAGAACTTCATGGCCTGCTGGCCCTTCAGCGCATTCAGCACCCCGTCGCCGACGAACACCACGGTCGGAACGACGGAGTCGCCGTCATCCATGTAGATCTCGGCGGTCTGGCTTGAGATCGCGTGGGTAAGCGCCAGACGGGGGTTCTCGCTCTTGTACGGCGGTCTTTGAACCATGAACAATAATTTTACAGCGCCCATATTTACTCACCTCCTATATGAAGCAGCCGGTCGGTCTTCACGGTCTTGGCAAGGTACCAGTCCATACTGGCGCGTTTCATGCCCGTGGGCATGTCTTCCTTGTGATATCCCCGCGCCTCGGCACAGGCCTCGCACGCGGTGATTTCCATGCCTTTGCCGATCAGTTCCATCATCCTTTTTTCAAGGTGCGAGTAATCTTTGAATGACTTCTGTCCCTTCTTGGCCATCATTACGGCGTTGCCGGAAAGCCACAGGTTCACTTTGTGTCCTTTGGCCATCGCGGCTTCGGCAAGCTTAAATGAAAAATCGAGCGACATCGAGCCGACCAGAGAGGGGAACGCTCCAATTGTTAATTCTCCCATAGTATCCTCCTTGAATAATTCAGAACTTGAGAAGGTGAGAAGTTATGAAGGTGAGAAATTTCCACCTCTTAACCTCTCAACATCCCAACTTCCCAACTTCACGCTTTTCCTACAGCCAGGCGGTCTTCTCGTAGTCGTTCATGATGAGATCGACAATGTCGCCGTAGCTGATGATCTTCACTTTGGAATTGACCTGCGCTGCAGTATATCCCCGAGTCTCGAGGTCATCGGACAGAACAGAGAAGCTTGCGCCGACCTGTGAGAGTACGGGTGAATCCTTACCGTTCTCTTTGATCACCGCGTGGTAGATCCCGTTTTCCACGAGGATGACTCCCAGCTTGTCGGCCTTCAGTCTCTCGAGGGTGTTTTCGGTACTTTTCCAGTTGCTTACAAATACCGCTAACTTCATATTCTCACCTCCCCCATGCGCTGTTTTAATAAAAAAAGGGGATAATTTATTCAACTATCCCCTTTGTCCGTCCGTCACTTATCACATCAGAGCTCGGCAATCGTAATCGCCTGCTGCGGGCAGTTCTCAACGCAGGTCAAGCAATTAATGCACTCTGACATGTTCTCCGGGTCGGCCTTGCCGCCATTCAGCTTGAATACGGCTTGCGGACAGACATTCACGCACGTGCCGTCTCCGTCGCACTTATTTGTATCGATCGATATCATGTACATTATGCTATACGCAGCCGGTCGGTTTGGGAAGTCCGGCGATCTTGCAGGCCTGCTTTGCCGGTCCGCCCGGATAGAGTTCATAAAGGTACTTGGTGTTGCCTTTATCAGGCCCGAACTTCTTGCCGATTTCCTTCACGAGAATCTTGATCATTGGGGCGATCTGATACTGCTTGTAGTACTCGCGCAGGAAATTCACGACTTCCCAGTGCTGCTCGCTCATGTCGATGCCCTCGACCTGCGCGAAATAATTCGCCACATCCATGCTCCAGTCATCCAGGTTCGCCAAAAATCCGTCCTCATCCACTTCAATCGTTTTACCTTTTACGTCCACGGTTGCCATTGTTCTTTTCCCCTTTCGCTAAAGTAATATAGAGCCGGGCGCTGTTTCAGCGTCCGTCTCTTTGCTGTTTTTATGTATAGGGCACGGATGTGCCCCGATCAGCCTTGCATTTTTTTCACTTTGATAAGATAGAGCCGGCCCTGTCTATCCATAAACCCCCGCGGTTCTCCGGATGACCGGTGCAGCCTCCAATCGTAACTGAGGATCGCGTCCTCGTAATCTTCTCCCGGCGCCATGTCGGAAACGTCCTTGGACAGCTTTTCCGCCGCCATACCGAGAGCCTGCATCATCACTTCACCCACATTCTTACTCGTGGGATCAACGATATACAGCGCTCCGCATGAACCGCAGACGCCGCCAAGCACACTCTCCATGGTACTTATATCCATCTTTTTCGGACGTTCAAGCGCTGCCTTACAGAACGGACAGTGCGGCTCCCTGCCTTCTCGTATTCCTTCCTTCAAATCCAATCCTGCCTTCTATGCATCTTGTTTTTTGCGTCGATACTCGCGTGCCTTCTTAACCATGGCCTCCGCCCACTCGGGCGTACCGAGCGCATGGAGATGAGTATAGCAGGCAAGGACATTTTTATATACCAGGCCGTCGGCCACGCCATTGATCCCCTTGCCGCGGTTCATATGATACGCCATCGGCGGCAGGTCGTCAAGTGACATGACCCGGGAGTAGTGGAATTCATGCCCCCGGATGCTGACTCCCTTATCAAGAAAAGGACTTTGACTTCCCGCTTCCAGGACGGTGTATCCATGCGCCTGTGGCCGTTGTTCAAGGACAAAGTCGACCGGGAACACCGACGTCATGGGATAGGTCTTCTCGTTTACCCGCAAACTCCTGCCGAGATAGATCAG
>JANONA010000211.1:0-2997 GCA_031420575.1 Nitrospirota bacterium
GTACATGGGCGACGACGTTGTGGACCTCGATATCTTCAAACGCGCGGGAATGGCCGTGACCGTTGCCGATGCCGACCCCGCGGTAAGGCCTTTTGTGGACATGACCACGAAAGCAGCCGGCGGCAGGGGAGCCGTGCGCGAGTTCATCAACCTCATCCTCAAGATCCAGGGCAAGTTGGGCGCCTCATGAGCGGATGGGCGCTGAAGACGAGAAAAGGGATTTCTCGCCTGTCCCTGATATGGCTGACCAGACTCATCGAGCTGTTCTCGCTGATCGTCCCCTACCGTCCGGGGGTATGGGCAGGGGGGGCGCTTGGATTCATTGCCTACTATCTGCTTCCCCGTGAGCGGAAGAGGGCGACGTTGCATCTGACAGTGGTGTTCGGAGAAAAGGGCGGGCGCTGGGTACGCCTCACAGCGAGGCGCTGTTTTGTACACCTCGGCAAATCCTTGCTCGAGGTCATGCTTATGTCACCCCACCGTCTTGCACGGGTTGTTGAATTCCAGGGTGAAGAAAACCTCCTCGCCGCGATGAAGCGGGGAAAAGGGGCTGTATACGTTACCGGCCATATCGGCAACTGGGAGCTGATGGGCCATGCCGTGTCATCACGTTTTCCGCTCAGCGTGGTGGCAGCGCCCATCGAACCGGAACGGGTCAATGACATGATCGTAAGCCTGCGCGCCAGGATGGGCGTCAGGACCATTCTGCGCGGCAGGCCGGGCGCATCCAGGGAATTAATCCGCGTCTTCAAGGAAAACCGCATCCTGGGCATCCTTATCGACCAGGATGCTGATGTGGAGGGAGCGTTTGTGGATTTTATGGGCAAGCCGGCCTGGACGCCGACGGCTGCCGCATCGATGGCGCTCAAATTCGGCGCGCCGTTGATCTATGGATACATCCAGCGCGGCAAAGACAACCGGCACACGGTGCATATCGAAGGACCGCTGGAACTGATGAACACCGGTGACCGGGAACAAGACATCATAGCCAATACCGCCATGCTTACGAAAAAGATAGAAGACAGCATACGAAAAAACCCGGAGCAATGGGTCTGGATGCACCGCAGGTGGAGGAGACAGCCGTGAATATTTTCAACATACCAAACCTGCTCTCGCTCAGCAGGATACTGGCGGTGCCCGTCTTTATCGTTCTTATGCTTGAGCCGAACCCCGTGCGCGCCCTCGCCGCGGGCATTGTGTTCTCCCTGGCCTCCGCAACGGACTGGCTCGACGGCTACCTCGCGAGAAAGTGGGGGCAGGTGACCAGGACGGGAAAGCTGCTCGACCCGATCGCGGACAAAATATTAATCATGTCGGCATTGGTAATATTGGTGGAAATACGACCCGACGTCGTACACTCCTGGATTGCGATCGTGATTATTGGAAGGGAATTCGCGGTCACCGGACTTCGCGCCATAGCCTCGAGTGAAGGTATTATAATTCCCGCGGAGACTGTGGGTAAATACAAGGTGGGGGCTCAAATCACCGCGGTTCTCTCGCTTCTTCTCGATTATTATCTGACGAAGGAGTGGTTGAGGGACCTCGGATCGTACGCGCTCTGGATCGCGATGGTCCTTTCCGTGTATTCAGCGGTCCACTATTTTATGACCTATTGGAAACAACTGAATGGAAAGAAATGAACGCTGCCTGCCAAATACTGTCGATCATGCTTTCCTATCTTCTCGGAGCCGTGCCGTTCGGGCTTATTTTCAGTAAACTTTTATCCGACGTTGACGTGAGGACTATCGGGAGCGGGAATATCGGCGCGACAAACGTTCTGCGTGCCGCGGGAAAAAAGGCGGCGGTACTGACCCTGCTCGCCGACGCTCTCAAGGGTTTCCTTCCGGTATTCATCGTTCATTTCCTGTTCAACGCGGAGGTGACGACCGTGCTCTCCGGCGTTGCGGTCGTCCTGGGGCACAATTTCCCCGTCTACCTTAAATTCAAAGGGGGGAAAGGAGTCGCTACGAGTTTCGGCGTTGTCCTTGCCGTCTCTCCCGGGATAGGGTTCCTCTGCCTCCTCATCTGGATTCTTGTCGCATACCTCTGGCGCTATTCATCGCTCTCCGCGCTTATTGCCTTCGCCTGCTACCCTGGTTTGACCTTTTTTGCGACCTCACCCCTGTCAAAACCCTATGGGTTACTTTCCCTGTTCATTTTTTGCATGATCTACTATCGACACCGGGAAAACATCAAACGACTTCTTGCCGGCACGGAGCCGAAGATAGGGGAAAAGTGAGGATTGCCCTGATAAAAGAGCGACTGCCTTTGCTGTTGCTTTACCTGTGCGCTTTGCTGTTTCTGAGGACCGTTGCCGCGCCCGCGGAAGAACTTGAGATGGTGAATCATCCGGTCAATACATCCGGACTCAGCGGGCTTCTTATAACTACCTCGCCGTATACTCTTCCACCGGGAACCATTGAAATCGGGGCCTCTATCCTGTCTGAAAACAGCGTCAGGCCTGATTATACAATCACCGAATATCCTTTAAGCGTAACCGTTGGAATGTCGAATAACTCGGAACTCGCATTGAGAAGTTCATATTTTACCATCACGGAAGATGCAGCGGGCGCTGCCGTTATCACGCGGAAAACCGGGGACATTGAGCTTGCATACAAATGGAATTTCCTGCCTCAGCCGGAAGCCTCGATGCGTCCCGCCGTCGCGCTTATCGTTGCGGGCAGCATACCGACGGAAAACAACAGCGATATGAAAATCAACTCGGTTTCCCATTGGGGCCTGCGCTTAGGTATCGCAGCCGGCGCTGAGATCAGTTGGAAGGATCATATTCTAGCTATCTATGCCGATGGCCAAATGGCAGGGCAGGACCTCACGGAAAACCGACTCATGGACCTGCACGGGATTTTTAACGCTGGACTACTTTTCCCGATCAGCAAAGACCAGAACCTTCAGATGTTCATAGAGTACTCAATGGTCACCGGACGAGACATGATAGCCCTGAACGGAGGCGACTATACCGCACTGACATCCGGTTTA
>JANONA010000212.1:0-2437 GCA_031420575.1 Nitrospirota bacterium
CATGAGCATGATCGCAATTTCACTTCAGTCAGGCAGCAGCGGAAACTGCATTTATGTCGAGGCAGGCGGCGCCAGGCTTCTGTTTGACGCCGGGATCACGGGCGTGCAGGCTCAGGACCGGCTCGCCATGCATGGCCGGGACATCCACACGGTCGACGCGGTGATCATATCCCATGACCACGGAGACCACATCCGGCATGCGGGGGTGTACCAGCGGAAATTCGGCATCCCGCTCTACGTTACGCCGGCTACGCTTGCGGCGGCCGCCTCGCGGTGCAACCTCGGGAAGCTTGCCGACGTGCGCAGTTTCCGCTCTTGCGACAAGCTCAGGATCAACAACGCGCTCGTGCACGCGATCCCTACGCCCCACGACGGTGTGGATGGGGCCGCCTTCGTGATCGAAGCGGGCGCCAGGCGTCTCGGCGTGATGACCGATCTCGGGCACGTGTTCAAGGATCTTACCCATATCGTGTCGTCGCTCGACGCTGTCTTTCTCGAAAGCAATTACGATCCCGCCATGCTCGCGGCCGGACCCTATCCCGCATACCTCAAGCAGCGGATCAAGGGACCCAAAGGCCATCTTTCGAACCATGAGGCGGCGGAACTTTTACGCCGAGCCTCCGGGGCAAAGCGCCTCCAATGGGCTTGTCTTTCTCACCTCTCGGAAGAGAACAACCATCCCGACGTGGCGCTCAAGACCCACCGCGAGGTCACTTCCGGAAAGGTTGTCCTCTACGTGGCCGACCGTTACCAGGCAACGGAGATCTTCACCGTAACATAACCCGTAACTACTCAGAAGCGGTGAATTAATTCAATATATGAAATTTTGCGAGAGAAAAACCTCATAAATACAACGGATGAGGACGCTATTGCTTTTTTCCGAGAAGCAGCACAAGCCACAGAAACAGCACGCCGCAGGCAGCGGCGGACCAGGCGCTCTCCGTATCAAAATTGTTGATACGGAACGTCACCGATGCCACGCCGACGCCCACGATGAGCAGCGCGACGATGAACCCTTTGCCGATCCGTGCTATGGTCCGGAGCGCTTCCACGATGTCCCGGGAGGCAATCTCCACCCGCGTCTCGCCGCGGCCCGTGGTCACGAGAAAATCGTTCAACAGCTTCGGCAGGTCGATGAGCGACCGTCCCAGCGTTGCGCCGCGACTGAGGAGCCCCGAGGCCGACATCCCCTCGGCGCTGATGAAGCGTTTTGCGTAGGGCGCGGCTATCTCGATGATGTTGGTCTCCGGGTCGAGCTGTGAGCCGAGGCCGTTCAGCATGCCGACGACCCTGCCGAAGAGGATGAAGTCGTTCGGGATCTGGATTGCGGGGCTGATCTGGAGCGCCTCCATGATATCGTTGCCGATCTCCTCGATATCCATGGCTTTGAATTCGCCTGGCGAGATGTCCCGGTATTTCCGGAGGATTCTGTCCACGAACTGCACGAGCGGCTGAATGTCCTTCGTGAGCGGGATGAAGCCCATGTCAACGAGCGCGCGTACGAGCCCCAGCGAGTCGCGGTCCACGACGGCGGTAAAGGCCCGCCGGAGCCCCTCCTTCTTCGGTGTGGATATCCGGTCCACCATGCCGAAGTCCACGAGGATGACCTCGGGCCCCGGACGAACGAAGATGTTGCCGGGGTGCGGATCGCCGTGGAACAGGCCGTCGACGAAGAACATCTGGGCATAGGCCTCGGCAAGGATGCGTCCCACCTCTTTGCGGTCGATACCCTGCCGGTCGATCTCATCAAAGTTCGTGATTTTGATGCCTTCGAGGTATTCGAGGATCAGCACCTTGGACGTGGTGAACGGCCAGTAGACGATGGGGATCCTGATCTTCGGATTCTTCGTAAAATTCCGCGCAAACGTTTCCGCGTTCTTCCCTTCCTGAATATAGTCCAGCTCCTCATGGAAGATACGCGAGAATTCGGAATAGATCACGTCCAGATTGATATGCCGGTAGAGCGCTCTCAGGATCCTGATGATGAATCTGAGGGTCCGGATATCAGCGGCGATCACCTCCTCGATGCCGGGATACTGGACCTTGACCACGATGCAGTCCCCGTCTTTGAGGCAGGCCTTATGCACCTGGCCGAGCGAGGCTGACGCGATCGGCTCTTCATCAAAGGAGGAGAAGACTTCGTCCATGGGGCCGAGCTCTTCAGTCACGCGGCGGGCGATCTCCGCAAAAGGAGTGGGAGGGACCTGGTCCTGGAGCTTGGAGAGCTCGCTCGTGTACTCTTCGGGAAGGATGTCAACGCGCGATGACAGGAATTGGCCGATCTTGATGAGTATGCCGCGCATCTCGATCATGCGTTCGCGAAGCATACGCGCGTTCCGGGCATGGAGCCGTTTGAGCCGTTCCTGCCTGCGAACCGGGGAGGTGAACGTGTTTCTGAGTCCGAGGAGCTTGTAGCTCAAGAGTACTCTCAGGAACA
>JANONA010000213.1:0-3096 GCA_031420575.1 Nitrospirota bacterium
TCCAACGCCTGCTTCAAGTCCGCGAGCAGATCATCCACGTCCTCCAACCCCAGCGCGAGCCGGACCAAGTTGTCCGACATGCCGATCTTTTTGCGATAGTCCGCGGGGTAGTCGAAGAACGACATCATCCACATCTGCGTCACTAAGCTTTCGCTGCCGCCGAGGCTGGGTGTGATCAGGAACAGTTCGAGCGAGTCGATGAACTTCCTTGTCTTCGCGTCGTCGCCCCGGAGCAGGAAGGTGACCACGCTGCCGAAGCCTTTCATCTGTGTCTTGGCGATAGCGCGATCGGGGTGCGAATCCAGGCCGGGGTACCAGACCTTTTCAATCTTGGGGTGCGCTTCAAGCATGCGCGCAACGGCAAGGCCGGCCTCGTTGTGATGCTTCATCCGGAGTCCGAAGGTCTTGAGGCCGCGCTCCAGCAGGAAGCAGGTGAGCGGGCCGGGCACGGCGCCGATCATGCGCTGCATGCGGTAGACGTCGTTCATGAGCTTGTCCGAGCCGAGGGCCACGCCGGCGAGCAGGTCGTTATGTCCCCCCTGATACTTGGTGGATGAGTGGATGACGACATCGACCCCCAAGTCCAGCGGCTTGATATTGTAAGGTGTGGCAAGCGTGGCATCGATGACCGTCAGCACCTTGTGCCGCTGTGCGACCTTCACCACTGCCTCAAGGTCGAGGCACCGCAGGTACGGGTTCGTGGGCGATTCGGTAAAGATGATGTTCGTGTTGGGCTTGATCGCCTTCTCGATGGCCTCGGCCGTGGGGTCCACGAGCGAGACCTGGATGCCGAACTCGGCCAGCAGGTTCGAGGCGAAGTCGCGCGTCTGGCGATAGCAGTCGCTCGTGAAAATGATGTGGCCGTCGCGGCGCATGAAGGTCATGAGCGTCAGGATCACGGCGGACATACCGCTGGAGAACAACACCGCGCGCTCGGCGCCCTCGATGGCGGCAAGCTTGCGTTCGCACTCGGCCTGGGTCGGGTTGCCATAGCGGCCGTATTCGTGTTCGCGGATCAACCGGCCTTCGCTCTTGGCCTTCATGAACTCGTACACTTCCTGGGTGTTCTCGAAGTAGTAGTTGGAAGTATGGACAATGGGCGTGGAAACGGCAAAGTGGGCGTGATGAACGCGGTCCAGGCCGTGGATGCCGAGGGTGGCCGGGTTCCAGTTTTTGGGATTGGTCGGTTTCTTAGACATTCTGTTCTCTCCTCTTCTGTAGTGCGTTCGTGAGCGCTTCCTTGACAGCATCCACGCGTGCGGGCACTTCTATGGGTTTATTGGCGTACTGGCTGGGGAAGCCCAGCTTCTCTTCGTGATAGTTGATCTTGAAGTCGGTAAACTTGAGTCCATGCGCCGTGGAGATGACCACCACGTGCTCGGACTTGTCGATCTTGCCGGCCTTGATCAGTTTGATCATCGCTGCCAGGGCCACGCCGGTGTGCGGGCAGTTGAACATGCCGGTTCTGTCGCCCAGTGCGGCGGCATCGGACAGCTCCTGCTCCGTTGCGTCCATGACGATCCCATCGAACTGCTTGATCGTACGGATCGCTTTCTCGATGCTGACGGGGTTGCCGATCTGGATGGCGCTGGCCAGCGTCCTCTGGGCTTCCATGGGTTCGAAAGACTCGAAGTTCTTCATAGAGGAACGGTAGAGCGGATTGGCGCGTTCCGCCTGGGCCACAACGATCCTCGGCAGCCTGGTGATGAGCCCGAGGTCGCGCATCATGAGGAACCCGCTCCCGAGCGCCGAGACATTCCCCAGGTTGCCGCCGGGGATGACGATCACGTCGGGGACCTCCCAATCAAATTGCTGGCAGATCTCTATACCCACGGTCTTCTGGCCCTCGATCCTGAGCGAGTTCATGGAATTGGCCAAATAGATCGTCTCGTCCCTGGTGATCTCGCGCACCACGCGCATACAGCCGTCAAAGTCCGTGTCGAGCGAAAGCACTAATGCGCCGTTGGCAATGGGTTGCACGAGCTGGGCGAGCGAGATCCTGCCCTTGGGCAGAAGCACGATGGACTGGATGCCGGCGGCGGCGCAGTAGACCGCAAGCGCGGCCGAGGTGTCGCCGGTCGAAGCACAGGCCACGGCCTGGATGGGCGCGCCCTCGCTGATCATCTGTTTGACCTGCGACACGAGCACGGTCATGCCGAGGTCCTTGAAGGACCCGCTGTGGGAGTTGCCGCAGAGCTTGATCCAGAGGTTGTCCACGCCGACCAGCTTCCCGAACCGCTCGGCCCAGAACAGGTTGCTGCCGCCTTCGTAGAGTGAGACGATGTTCTCGTCGGCGATCTGCGGCAGGACCCATTCCTTCTTGCCCCAGATGCCCGAGCCGTAGGGCCACTGGGTGGACTTGTAGCGGTCCTCGAAGAGCTTCATCCACGCCTGGGCGCTGCGGTGAGCGAGGGCCTGCATATCGTGCTTTACTTCCAGCAGCGAATCGCAGGTCTTGCAACGGTAGACGATCTTGTTGAGCGGATAGCGCTCATTGCACTTCTCGTTGATGCATTGAAACCAGGCTCGATATGACATAGGTTTCACCCCCGGTTATTGGCATTCATCGACAGATTCTGGAGCGTACGGCCACGCTTCTCAAGCACCGGGAAATATAGCACAATGACCGGCCGATAATCAATGCAAAATTGCCGATCACGCAGGACCTTGACGATTTTCGGGAAGTTCGTATTTCCGCGGTTTTTTTCCTCGACACCCCTCCTTTTCTCATTGCGCTTCATCGCTGTTTTTCGTATGATATTTACCGGCTCTGACAGGGGAGCGGGGCCGCCCTGAAACGGCTATCCGGGAAGACCTCGAATATTCGGGTTGCCCTACAAAGGCTTCTTTGACACCGACCTGAAAAAAGGGAAAGTACGATGACTCATAAAAAAGACCCTCAACAGATCATGCGGGAGTTTCATGTCCGTCAGAACCGCCAGTTCATTGCAATAGCGGCGGCGCTCTTTTCCGTCCTCTTTTGCGCGGTGCTGTATAAGCGCCCTGATCTCTTCGGAGAATTTTCAAAAAGCACGCTCTACGGGCTCCAGGCCATGATCATCGCTTCGTTCATCGGCTTTACGTCCTATAACTGGA
>JANONA010000214.1:0-7410 GCA_031420575.1 Nitrospirota bacterium
CCCTTCATAATATTAAACTCATCCACGTACACGGTACCGCGGTTCCGCGAGATCAGGATGATGATGGCAAGCGCCACGGCCGCCTCGGCCGCCGCCACCGTGATGACGAAAATCACGAATATCTGTCCGGTGAACGACTGCAGATAATGCGAAAACGCGACCAGGTTGATGTTTACCGCGTTCAGCATGAGCTCGATGGACATGAGAACAATGAATATATTGCGCCGGGAAAGCACTCCCACCACACCAATGGTGAACAGAGCCGCGCTCAACAGAACGTACCAGGACAAGGGAATCATAATAACCTCCAAGAAAACCGTATCCAGAAGCCAGAAGACAGAAGTCAGAAGAAGTAATTGATGTGTCTCATAACTCTCCTGGCTACTGACTCCTGACTCCAGGCTCCTATTCTTTTTCCCTCTTCTTCGCCAGCATGATCGCGCCCACTAATCCCACGAGGAGGATGAGGGACGCGATCTCGACCGGTATCAGGTATTGTGTATATAACACTTCACCCAGCTCTCTGACGCCCATACCCGCAAGCCGCATGGTTTGCCCCGCTTCAAGGGGAAACGTGCCGCGCGAGATCAGGAACGCGGCGCCGGCCGCCAGCAGCAAGCCGAACATTATCATCCAGGGCCAGAACCGGTTCGCCCGGGCAGCGGTGGTTTCCCTGTCCACATTCAGAAGCATTACGACAAAGAGGTAGAGTACCAGGATGGCCCCGGCATACACGATCAACTGCACTGCCGCCAGAAACTCGGCATTCAGCAGCACGAAAAGTCCCGCAATGTGAAAGAAGAGGAGGAGCATGAACATGACGCTGTGTACCGGGTTTCGTCGTGTGATCGTAAGAATTGCCGAGCCCAGAATAACAACGGCGAAGTAGATGAATATAATCCTGTTCATCATTACTTTTTTACCGCCTTCCCGCCCATGTAGTTGTCTCCCACCTCGATAAGCCGGTCCTTAGTATAGAACGCATCATTCCGGGAGTAGCAGGCAAGTTCGAATTCAGGCGTCATCAGGATCGCCGACACGGGACAGGCGTCGATGCAGAATCCGCAGAACACGCAGCGCAGCAGGTCGAGCTCATAGGCGTTCACCAGCTTCTCGTGTTCGGGACCTTCCGAGATAACCACCGTGATGGCATTGGAGGGACAGACCGCCTCGCACAGACCGCACCCAATGCACGCGCCCTTTCCCGTTTCATCGCGCCGCATGGCATGGAGACCGCGGGAACCGGGGAACGGCTTGCGCTTGAACGTCGGGTACTGGCGGGTAACCGCCGGGGTCAGCATGGTCTTGAGCGTCAAGGCCATGCCCTGGGCTATTTCGACCAGAAAGATCGTCTTTAGAAATTTCTTCATGTTCATCGTCTTTCACTCCCCACTTCCTACTCCGCACTCCGCACTCCCAACTCCGCACTGTTTCTACAGCCATCCCAGCTGCTTCATGCCGGCCGCCACCAGCAGGGCGCCGAGCGACAGGGGCAGCAGGATCTTCCAGGAGATCGTCATGAGCTGGTCATACCGGTACCGGGGAAGCGTAGCCCGGAGCCACATGTAGACGAAGATGAAAAAGTATAGCTTGCCGAGCAGCCAGATCATCGGGGGAATGGCAGCCAGCGCCTGGTTGATCCAGGCAATAGGGGCGAGGTGACCGAGTGTCCGCGGCAGGATCTGGACCGGCAGCCAGCCACCGAGGAACATGATGCTCGCGAGCAGCGATACCACCATCATGTTGATGTATTCCGCCATGAAGAAAAGGCTGTATCTGATGCCGCTATACTCGGTGAAAAACCCGGCCACGAGCTCGCTCTCAGCCTCGGGCAGGTCGAAGGGCACACGGTTCGTCTCGGCAATGCCCGAGATCAGGTAGATGAAAAAGGCCACCGGCCCGACCGGCAGCGCTATAATATACCACCTCTGGGACTGGGCGTTCACGATGTCCGTCAGGTTCAGCGATCCGGCCATGAGCGCCACGATTATGATGGCGAAAGCCATGGGAATCTCGTAGCTGATCATCTGTGCCGCGGAACGGAACCCTCCCATGAGAGAATATTTATTGTTCGAGGCCCACCCGGCCATAATCACGCCATAGGTGCCGACGCTGGCAAATGCGAGGATATAGAGCACGCCGATGTTCAGGTTTGACACAGCGAGCGGGACCTTTTTAGAGAGAAGTCCGTAGAAGTCCGTGGGGGGGCCGAAGGGGATTACGACTATCGCGCCGAAGGCCATGATCACCGTGATGAGCGGCGCAATTTTGAATACCCATTTATCGGCCTTTGCCGGGATGATGTCCTCCTTCAACAGGAGCTTTACGGCATCGGCAATCGGCTGGAGCAGTCCGTGCCAGCCCGCGCGCATCGGTCCGAGTCGCGCCTGCATGTGACCCAGCACCTTGCGCTCCACATACTGCAGGTACATGGCGTTGGCCATGATGAACATCAGCAGGACGACCACCGGAATAACGAAGCTGTAGACAATATTCAGTATCTGATGGATATCGGGCATGTTCCGCTCCTATGCTTCAATCTTAATATGCCGTATGGTCCCTATTTCATGCGAACGCGTGATCGTGCCGCCCGATGAAAACAGCAACCGCTCCGCGGTGATCACTTCCTGCTTCATGATCGAATCAGAGGTCAGCGAGAGATCGACGTCCGTGTTGACCAGAGGTGACTTCTCGCGCGGCCAGCACGCGCCGATAGCGAGGTCAGCGTACAAGGGCACGAGGGTCTTGATCTCTTTCAGGATGTCCCGGGCCGAGGCATAGCGCATGGACCCGCCCATCCGTTTCGCGAGGTCCTGGATGATTTCCCAGTCAGGTCGTGATTCACCGACAGGCTCTTCCGCCTTGTTCAGTTGCTGGAGCCTGCGCTCGAGGTTGGTGAACGTTCCGGCCTTCTCCGCGGAGCTCGCGGCCGGGAGCACCACATCAGCGATCTTCGCGGTCTCGGTCATGAAGATATCCTGCACCACCAGGAACTCAAGCTTATCGAGCGGTTCTTTAAGGTGTCGGTCGCTCCCCACGGGATCGTCCCCCATGATATAGAGCGCCGCGAGCTTGCCTGGCGCAATGGCATCGATCATCTCGACCGCATTCATGCCCGGCGTGTCAGGCAGGATCGCGTTCCACGCGCTTGCAAAAGAAGCGGTCGTTTCCGCGTCCACCCCGCGGTAGCCGGGATAATAGCCGGGGACCACTCCCATGTCAAGGGAACCCTGGAAATTGCTCCGCCGCACAAGAGGATAGTGCGTTACGTTCTTGAGTTGTCCCGAGAGCTCCTTGATCTTCACGAACTCCTTATCGGTCACCCGGGCGGGGATGATGATGGCAACGCTTGTGGCCGCCTTTAGAATTTCCACGGCCTTCTTGATCTCGCTCCCGCCCTTTGTGGAGGAAAGGGCGGAAACCAGATCTTCGATCGCCTTGTCCGAGCTCGAGGGGATCACCACCGAAGCGATCTTGTTAAATTTATTGAACTCGTTGTTGACAAGGATGACCTTCCGGTCTTTCCGGGGCGCGGCTCGGACGATCTCGATGCCTGTAAGCGGGTTGAGCTCGCCCACATTTTTGTCGAGCACGAGGATGACCTCGTGCTCGCTCATCTTGTTCAGTTCACCGGAGAAAAAAGCCGCATTCAACCCCTTCGGAACCTTGAGCCTCGCGAGCATGTCCACATTGTTCGTCCCGACGACCGCGCGCATGAACTTCTGGAAAAGGTAGCTGTCTTCGTTCGTGGTCCGGACCGAACCGAGTCCGCCAATGCTTTCCGGCCCGCGTTTGTTCTTGATCGCCTTGAGGTTCGTAGCAACGACCGACAGCGCCTCGTCCCAGGTGCAGTCCACGAGCTCGCCGCCCACCCGCATTTTCGGAGTCAAGAGCCGCTCGCTGCTGTGTGTGGCATCCCAGCCGAATCGGCCCTTGACGCAAAGATAGTTCTCCTTTGCCGGACCCACGCGCATGATTTTCCCGGCGCGCGTTTCGCAGGTGATACCGCAGCCGCAGCCGCAGTAGTTACAGACCGATTTCGTCCCCTCGAGGTTCCAGGAACGGGCCTTGTACTTGAACTGGCGCGTCGTGAGCGCGCCCACGGGGCAGATTTCGACGCACTCGCCGCAAAATTCGCAGTCCAACGGCCGGTCGAAGTCAGTGCTGATACGCGTCTTTATCCCGCGCCGAGTGAACGCCCACTCGCCCACGCCGTTCTGCTCGTCGCAGATCCTCACGCATTTTCCGCAGAGGATACAGCGGCTGATGTTACGTTCCACGATCGGGCTCTCCAAATCCGGCGGGAGGTATCCCTTTTCCGCGTCGAACCGGCTTGGCGCGAGACCATACTCGTGAACAAGGTCCTGGAGCTGGCACTCGCCCGCCTTGTCGCAGACAGGGCAGTCGAGGGGATGCTTGATCAGCAGGAGTTCGAGCACCATTTTCCTCGCCTCGATGAGCGCTTGGGTCGTGGTTTTGACGACCATATTATCCATGGCCGGCGCAGTGCAGGATGGCGTGAACTTGCGCGGCGTGCCCTCAACTTCCACCAGGCAGATTCGGCATGCGCCGAAAGGATGAAGTTTGCTGTCATGACAGAGCGTCGGCACCCGCGATCCAGCCGCGTTCGCCGCATCCAGAATGGTTGCGCCGAGAGGGACCTCAACTTTATTTCCGTCAACTGTTACCGTCATTTTTTGCATGGATGGTTACCTTCGATTCTCTTAGACACTCTGTTTAAGCCGCTTGAACGGTTTAAACTGTTTAAACGGTTTGAACCAGAAAAGCCTTAATCAATAGCCCAGAACCTGCACGCCTTGATGCACGATTTGCACTTGGTGCACTTTTCCGGATCGATGTACGCCGGCTGTTTCTTCTCCCACGTGATCGCGCCCGCGGGGCAGGCCTTAAAGCACAAACCGCACTTCTTGCACTTTTCCTGGTCCACGACAAACTTTACCAGGGGTGTACAGACTCGGGCCGGGCAGCGACGCTCCTTGATGTGCGCCTCATACTCGTCCCGAAAATACTTGATCGTGGTGAGCACCGGGTTGGGAGAGGTCTGGCCCAAGCCGCAGAGCGAGGTGTCCTTGATTTGCTGCGAAAGCTCGAGCAGGAGTTCGATATCGCCCTCGCGGCCTTCTCCGTTCGTGATCCGGGTCAGGATAGAGAGCAGCGTCTTGTTCCCGATCCGGCAGGGCACGCATTTGCCGCACGACTCGTCTTCCGTGAACTCGAGAAAGAACTTGGCCATGGTCGGCATGCAGGTGGTTTCATCCATCACCACCATGCCGCCGGAACCCATGATCGCGCCCGTCTTGTTGATGTTCTCGTAATCCACGGGCGTGTCGATCAAAGAAAGGGGAATGCAGCCGCCCGAGGGACCGCCCATCTGCACCGCCTTGAACTTTCGATTGTTTTTAATGCCGCCGCCGATGTCGAAGATCACGGTCTTGAGGGGAATGCCCATCGGCACCTCGACGAGGCCGATGTTGTTCAGCGCGCCGGAGAGGGCGAAGACCTTCGTGCCCTTGCTCTTTTCGGTCCCGAGGCTTGAGAACCACTCCGCGCCGTTCAGGATGATCGGCGGCACGTTCGCAAAGGTCTCCACGTTGTTCAGCACCGACGGACGCATCCACAACCCCTTGACAACGGGAAACGGCGGCTTGGACCGCGGCATGCCGCGCTTACCCTCAATGGACGCCATGAGCGCCGTCTCTTCACCGCAAACAAAGGCGCCCGCGCCCTGGTAGATTTCGATATCGAGGTTGAATCCCGATCCGAGGATATCTTTTCCGAGCAGGCCCCGATCCATTGCCTGATCAATGGCAAGCTGAAGGCGGTGTACGGCCAGGGGATACTCGGCACGCACGTAGATATAGCCGTAGTGGGCGTCGATTGCCTTGGCCGCGATGATCATGCCCTCGAGCACTGAGTGCGGGTCCGCCTCCATGATGCTCCGGTCCATGAATGCGCCGGGATCGCCCTCGTCGCCGTTGCACAGGATGTACTTGATATCGCCGGGGACCCGCGCGCAGAGCTCCCACTTGAGGCCCGTCAGGAACCCGGCGCCGCCGCGTCCGCGCAGTCCCGAACCCTTCATCTCGTTCACGATCTGCTCGGGCGTCATTTCGGTAAGCGCCTTTGCCGCGGCCAGGTAGCCGTCGCGAGCGATATACTCCTCTATCTTCTCCGCGTCGATGAGGCTCCGGTTCCGAAGCGCCCGCAGAACCTGGTGCTTGAAGAACGGAATATCGTTCATCACGGGAATCGTGTTTTTCTCCGCCGGCGGCGTGTAGAGGAACTTCTGGACCAGCCTCCCCTTGATGAAATGCTCTTCCACGAGGAACGGCACGTCCTCGGGCTTCACTAACTGATAGAAGACGTCCTCGGGGTAGACCACCATCACCGGGCCCTTGGCACAGAACCCGTTGCACCCGGTCAGCACAAGCTTAACCTCTTTATGGAGGTTCCGCCTGATAAGCTCGGTCGCGAGAGCATTCTTGACCTTGAGCGATCCGTTTGCCACGCAACCCGTGCCCGCGCAGATCATTATGTTTGAACGGTATGTCGTCTCCACGTTACCTAACCCTGTTTAACGTTTAAACTGTTTGAACGGTTCAAACGGTTTAAACCGAATTTGATCAGTACGTCGTTTCATGCCCGACAACCAGCGCGTACTCCGGAACCGCCTTGCCCCCTGCAACATGCTCGGCAAAGATCTTTCGCATCTTGTCTTCCGTCAAAGAGATGTATTTCACCGGCGGCTCACCCGTGGTCTCGATGGTGGCCATGGGCTCCTTACTGCAGAGGCCCGCGCAGCCGGAGGTGGTGATCGCGACATCTTTCAAGTTCGACGTGGAGAGCTCTTCCATGATCGTGTTCATGATACTCCTGGCGCCCGCGGCGATCCCGCAGGTCCCCATGTGCACCGTCACCTTGACACGGAACGCTCCCTCGCGAATCCCCTGATGGAAGTCTTCCTTGATTTTTTTTAAATCAGCGATCGTCAGCTTTGCCATGTTCCTCTCCGTGGATTGCAAATTTCAAAATGCAAAGTTGAAATTGCAAAATAAAAAGAACCGGATTTTAACCTTGATGAACTCGTAAAAAGTCGAAAAACGCTCGATTTGTCATTTCGAGCGAAGTGAGAAATCTCGGCTTTTCAATCAGTTGAAAGACCTCTCTCTTCGTTCGAGGTGACACGTTCGGACTTTTTACGAGACCTTCAACCTTTGCACTTTGCATTGGCGCTACTCGTACTTCTTCACAATGTCCATCACCTTCGTGGCGGCAACATCGCCGTAGGTGTCCTGTCCGATGACGACAACCGGCGCAAGCCCGCAGGCGCCAAGGCACCGCACGGCCTCGAGGGAATACTTCTTGTCCCTGGTGATCCCGCCGACCCCG
>JANONA010000215.1:0-3472 GCA_031420575.1 Nitrospirota bacterium
GGGGCGGCACCTGGGCCTCCACATACATGATGGTGGCGGCGATCAGCATATTGCGGCCATGGTCCTCAAACCGGGTGCCATGGTCATAGCCCGATGAGTACATGGTAAGCAAGCCTGCGCCGGCCAGCAGAAACACGGCAAATGCCAGCGGGCCGTCAAAACCGCGGAACCAGGGCGCGATGCGCTGCCACGGGTGAATTTTTCCAAAATGTTGCGCCATGCCCGGATTATCCCGCCACTGATCAATCCAGCCCGATTTGGCCCCTATCATCCAGTCCATGCCCACAACCCAGCCCACCCCAAAACCGATTACCCACCTGCTCTACCTGCACGGCTTTCGCTCGTCGCCGCAGTCCAGCAAGGCCCGCACCATGGCGCAGCACATGGCCAGGCGGCAGCCGCAGGTGCATTGGTGGTGCCCGCAATTGCCACCGTCACCGCGCGCGGCGTCCCTGTTGTTGCTGCAAGGCATCAAGCACTGGCCGCGCGCATCCATGGCCGTGGTCGGCTCCTCACTGGGCGGTTTTTACGCCAACTGGATCAACGTCGGCCAAACCACCGGGCGTGGCAAGAAATTCTCTAGCCATCGTTAGCTCATCCCGGTCAAGGACATCTGGCTGTACCCGCTGCGCAAGAACTTCGCCAACGTACTGTGCCAGCAGCAGGCTACGGGTTCACCGAATGTTTACAACTCGGGTGCCCGCAGTGCAACGCGCCTGACCAAGGCGTTCACGACCCGCTACAGCGCGAATGGCGATACCTGGACTAATTTCAGTTTGAGGCCTGGCTGCACGCCCCGAGGTGCCGCGCATTGAGCACTACGTGAGCGCAGCCCGCAAATTGGACGACATGTCTGAGGTGACCCTGGTGGGCATCGACGAGACCAGTAAACCCTCGTCCAGCCCGAGCAGGGATGGCCAGATGGTGGACTTTGCCGCTGACCTCAAGGCGGATGGGGGTGACCCCGCACAGATTATTACATTTAACAATTATTTGTCGGAAACCTCAAGGTCAGAGCCCTTTTCTAGCTTCTCTCTTTTAACCTCATTTCCGAAATTATCCTTGTATATCAGCTCGTCCGAATCAAAATCGTATTCTGGGATATTCGGATCGCGCCATTTTGAACGAAAAAACTGATAAAAAAAATGGAACAAACTGCTTTGGTTTGGAGAATGTTTAAAGATGTATTCGGGTATATCCTGTCCAACCAGTCCGGCGTAATAATGCTTCATAAATATATAATCTCCGAGGATAGCAAGCTTAAGAAATGGTGTCTCCTCGTACAGTTTCAGGGTTATATCTTTTTGTAGAGCTCTAAGGCTTTTTAAAAATTCAATGCTTTTTATTATCTGTTCCCTGAGACTTTCAGGCGTGATGTCGGGATCAGGGATGCTCTTTGCACGGACAATTGCCCCTTCACTGGAGGGGTTCAGGAGCATTATTTCTGCTTTACGGCAATTCTGTATGATATGGTGCATGTCCCCCTCCGGGTTTACGAATGTACCGAAACCCGTTGACCCAAGTAACAGCACATCCTTTGCAAGGCCGTTTTGTTCTTTAAGCTTTTTCACCCGTTTTTTTGTGCGACGACCTTCTGCATGTGCCACAAGAACAAGACCCATATCATTTGTGGCCATTTTAGAGAATTTCCTGTCATTCCAGATCCGTTCCAAAAAGTTAAAGAAAATGATCAGCAGTACCGCAAACGCAATTTTCAGAGAATTGAGAAACACCATGTCACTTTCAATAAGTAACCAGTAGGCCTGATAATTGTCTGCAATAAACTTGCCTGTGTAAGGCAACGATAGAGCAATAGCAGCGCTCAAGACAAATATCAATATATGGTGAATGATAGCCTTTGTATTTTTAAACATATCCTTGAATCCGTGACTTCATAGCAATTTTTCTTGATTTTCCTGTTGAAATTAGCGACTTAGCCTCCATGTCCATCTCACCCTGTAGGTGAGACCAAACATGACCGGCTTCATTATCAAACGACTGCCCTACAACTTCAGTTTCCACGCCGGTTTGGCATTCGTTGGCAAATATCTCAAATGCATCAATATTAACGCGCTGGGCGATTCGGCATTTCCTGTTCGCTCTGACTCGGGGGATTCTTTTATGTTTTCAGAAATCAGGAGGATCTTCCCGCAGTTCAGAACTACGGGAAGATCCAACATGTCCTGCTTTCAAGCCAAATAGCGCTTGCCTTACGGGGCAGTAATGGCAGTGGCGTCTAATGTAACCGCGCTATGTGCCAACGCCCTGCCGGTCATCTTTGCGCCGGTATTCAGAGAAATCAGCGTTTGACTCAAGATAATTCCTTTGAAGTCAGCCGCCGTTCCAAGGGTCGCTTGGCCGGAGACCTGCCAGAATATGTTCTTGGCCTGTGCACCGCCGCTCAGGGTAATAATGGCACTGTTGTTCACGGTCAGATCTTGTGCAATCTGGAAGATCCAGACATCATTTGCACCACCCGAAAGAGTAACGCCGACATTTGTTATTAAAACTCCGGTGCCCCATTTGTAGAGACCAGGAACGAGAGTCAGTCCGCTAATATCCCCGGCGCCCTTTTCAGTAAAATCTGGTAATGATCTTCCGGCGGCGTCGGTGAACGCAGTTTCCATGTCGCTTACAGCCGTGGTCATCTTAGCTGGAGTAGGCGGCACATAGTCGGCTGCGTATATCTTTCCGGTCACAAGACTCGATGTCGAAAATTCATTCGAGGCATTCATTATTAACCCAAACCCAGTGATTCCAGTCGAGTCGATTGGACTCGCTCCAATATCTCCAACAACTGCAGTGGTTCCAGTGGTTGAGACACCTGCTTTTGCCAGAATCACAAAATTGCCGGCTGTTCCAAGATTTACCGGCGCTGGACCTGCCGCTACCGTTGTCCCTGTTGTAAAACTCCATGTTTTAGTGACAGCCAATGCATTGCCGGCCAGATCCTTGACCCCGGTGGTAATCGTGGCCGTATAGGTGGTGCTGGTTGCAAGATTGCTGGCCGGATTGAAGGTCGCGGTTTTGCCCACGTAGGTCACTGCGCCTGGAACAACCGTGGCCCCTTGCTTTAAGGTAAAGGTCGCGGAGGTGATTGTTGCAGGATCCATCGCTTCGCTAAAGGTGACGGTGATGTTCGCGTTGAGCGCTATACCAGTCGCCACATCTGCAGGGATGGTGGAACTCACGGTGGGCGCGGTAGTGTCTGCCGGGCTTCCGTCACCCCCGCCACCTCCACATCCGGCTACAAAAGCGCCCAGTAGTAATGCCATGAACCATGGCATTACTCTGGAATAGGTCTGGAAATTTTTCATTTGCTCACCTCTTCAATTGTTGAATTGATCCTAAAAAACATCGATGTAGTCCACCGAACCCTGTGGCCGGTGCGCATCGCAATGTTTCTCACAATCGCGTTCGCACCGCACTCACGCTGCCGAGTATTCCGTTGCGCCGCAAAAGGTTCTGTGCG
>JANONA010000216.1:0-4215 GCA_031420575.1 Nitrospirota bacterium
CGTATTGATCCTGCTTTTGTTGAATATATTGTTTTGTACGACAACATAGGGACGACGGAAGCCAGGCTCCGACCCTTTCGGTTCGTCAAGGTCGATCCAATACACATCTCCCTGTTTGATGTTCACCAGCGCTCCTTCCGCACCACTCGGGCATATCGTTTCCTGATCTTCTGCCTACCGGCGTACTCCTCGGCAGTCTCTGCAACCGCAAGAGCGTTATTCAGATCATCAAGGAGTTTGCGGGACTTGCGTTTTTCCAGGTATTCACGGACAGCGGTAACGAACACTTCACTTCGTGAGGAGTGGCTCTCTTTGGCAACCTTATCAACTTCATTAAATATTGCGTCAGGGACAGAAATGGCGGTTTTCATGAGATGAGTATACCCCGTGGTTATACCAATGTCAATACCATTAACTACGTTGTCCAGGCGAGCAAAATGTTGGCACGTAAATCGTGCCCAACCTACGGGCTGGCGCGGTAAGCGTCTGTGCCGGACCGAGGCAAGGGGGTGAGTGCGGATGATTATTCCTCAAAGGGATTAATCAGCTTCAGCTCTTTTATCTCTTTGAAGTCGTTCACATTCCGAGTCACAAGAGGAAGGTTTAGATATATTGCGGTGGCTGCTATAATAGAATCCGGCAGCTTTAGCCTATGTCTACAGCGTATGTCAATGGTATGCTTGACTATGTCCTCATTAAGTTGTTGTTCAGCAAAACGGGAAAGGAGCATTTCGGTCTGTATGCGGTTGTCAGATGAGTGTCCAGGCCAGCTAAGCAACTCGATCCTTGTAATAATCGATGTAACCGCATCAGACTCCGCAAGGCGAAGCAACAACTCTTCGCCTGCATCCGACAGGGCTGCATTGAGGTGATAGATCAGGATATTGCTGTCTATAACAGCCTTCATCTTGCCCAATCCCTCTCCCAGGCAACCCGCATTTTTTCAATTTCCTTGTCAATCTCCTCGATAGTTTTCCCAGAGCTCCATGCTCCACGGGTAGAGCCCAGTATCTTCCGTGTTTCAGAAAGCTTATGTTTCTTTGTCCTGGAAGGGACATCCACGACAACTACTACCTTTGAGACGTCTTCGATCGGCGGTGCGTCACCAACCCATTTTAAAGCCCCGTGGTCATATACCGCCTCATAGCTCTTAAGCATTGCATATTCTCCTTCCGGCCATGCCGCCCGTCCGAGAAATCACACGAGCGCTGAATGGGCTTATTGTACCGTTAGTGGGCGGCTTCAGTCAAGGTTGATTTCGTTTCGCCGCATTGCTTCTCCCGCCGGATTTATTGTAAAGACCATATGGCTTCCCTTGTCTCGCCCGCTGACAACAGACCGAGAATACGGGATACCGGAAATCGGAGTCCCCGTATGCAGGGTTTCCCGAAAAACACCTCGTGGTCAACGGTTATTCGGGTAAATTTCATTTGACGCCTCCACGGGAAGCGTTTAACTGCTACACCAACCCCGCCAGGTCCCGGATCAGCTTTTCCGAATCCTTCCATCCCAGACACGGGTCGGTGATGGACTTGCCGTACACATTCTCGGTCACCTTCTGTGCTCCTTCTTCTATGAAGCTCTCGACCATAAAACCCCTGATCATATCCCTGAGCAGCGGAGAATGCCGGCGGCTGTGCATCACTTCCTTGGCGATGCGGGGCTGCTCCGCGTACTTCTTGTTTGAATTTGCATGGTTCGTGTCCACGATGATCGTAGGATTGGCAAGGCCCCGTTTCTGGTACGCCTCGGCGAACATGACGAGGTCTTCGTAGTGGTAATTAGGGAACGCGAGCCCGTGATAATCCACCGCCCCGCGGAGCACCGCATGGGCCAGGGGATTGCCGGAGGTCTTCACCTGCCAGCCGTTGTAGCTGAAGATATGAGGCGCCTGGGCCGCCTGGGCGGAATTGAGCGTCACCTCCATGTCTCCGGACGTTGGGTTCTTCATGCCCACGGGGATGTCGAAGCCGCTCGCCGTGAGCCGGTGAGACTGGTTTTCGACTGAGCGCGCTCCCACGGCCACGTAGGAAAGCAGGTCTTCCAGATACGGATAGTTGCTCGGATACAGCATCTCGTCCGCGGCGGGGAGGTGCGAGTCCCGAAGCGCCCTGATATGCATCTTCCTGATGGCCTTGATGCCTTCCACGATATTCGGCTCCTCCGCGAGGTTCGGCTGGTGCGCCATGCCTTTATACCCGATGCCCGTGGTACGGGGCTTGTTGGTGTAAATGCGCGGTATGATGATGATCTTGTCCTTTACGTCATTTTGAACCTTTGCCAGCCTGGAGATGTAGTCGCACACCGCCTCTTCATCATGGGCGGAACAGGGTCCGATGATGAGCAGAAAACGTCCGTCCTTCCGGGTGAATGCGTCTTTTATCTCCGCGTCGCGCTTTTTCTTGAGCTCCACAAGGTCTTGGGAGACCGGGATGGCCGCGAGAATTTCCTGGGGCTTGGGAATCTCCTGCATGTATTCAAAGCTCATACGATTTAAAAACCTCCTCTGCGCCGGATATCTTCCTGTGCGTGGCAGGTAGTATAAAATCCGGCGCATACGAAAGTCAAGTCAAAAAAGGGCGCTTTATCCGCATAAGCGTTTTGTACCGTCATCAGCATCAAAAAACCTCTGGCCTTTTTCCTGGTAATATTGTATAAAAACATGCCATGGCAAATAAACCCGCAAAGAAACAATTACCGGCAAAAGGAAGGTCCGGGGGAAAAGGCGGCGGCTTCGACCGATGGATCGTCGTCGGTATCATCGTTGCGCTCATCGCGATCGCGCTCACCCTCTGGGGCCCGTTGCGCAAGTACCGGGTTGCGGAAGAAAAGAAGCCCGCTGTTCAGACAAAGAAGCGGGAACCGCTCCAGAGAAAAACCGGGAAGACCGCGCTGGTCGCGATCGTGATCGACGATCTGGGCGCGGACATAAAGCAGGCCCGCGAAATCCTCTCGCTGCGCGGTAAAATCACCTTTGCGGTCATGCCTGGGCTGTCGCAGTCAAAAAAGGTCGCGGAACTGGCTATGCGGAACGGCCATGAGGTCCTTCTCCATCTGCCTATGGAGTACAGGAACAGGAATGGGAAACCGGCGCCCGGCATGCTGCGCGCGGACATGACACCCATGGAGTTCCTGACCACCGTGAGCGACAACGTGGAATCGGTCCCCGGCGCCATCGGCATAAACAACCATGAAGGCTCCTCGCTCACGGAAAACCAGGAAGCTATGAAGTTCCTGATGGCCGAGCTCAAGGCCAGGAATCTCATGTTCCTCGACAGCTTCACCAGTGCGAAGAGCGTTGCTTATGCCACGGCAAAAGAGTTCGGCCTCAAGTCAGCCAGGCGCGATGTATTTCTGGACAATGAGGCCGATAATCCCGCTTCTATACGGAAGCAGCTTGATGAGCTGACGGCGATAGCCCGAAAGAACGGCAAGGCCATCGGCATCGGCCACCCCCATCCGGCCACGATCAACGAACTGCGAAAGTGGCTGACTGAGGCCGACAGCCAGGGGATCGAGCTCGTGCCGGTGTCGAGGTTGATGCAGTAAGGCCGAAGGTAAGAAGGTGAGAAGGTAAGAAGGTGAGAGGGTGAGAAGGTGAGAAGGTGAGAGGGTAAGAAGGTAGGAAATAAAAAAGTAAGAGGATGAGAAGATGCTTGTGTTAACCGGATTTTGCCTACCTTCCTTCATACCTTCTTAACTTCCTACCTTCCTACCCTCCTAACCTCCTACCCTCTTTCATTCCTCTCCACAAACTATGCTAACCCTTGGAATAGAAACCTCATGCGATGAAACAGCGGCAGCCGTGCTGCGGGACAACAAGGTCCTGTCCAACATCGTCTCCTCGCAAATCGACATCCATAAAAAATACGGCGGGGTCGTGCCCGAACTCGCGTCCCGGGAGCACCTCAAGAACCTGCTGCCCGTCATCCGCGAGGCGCTCGCAAGCGCTTCGGTGTCGCTGGGAGACATCGGGCTCATAGCCGTCACCTATACTCCCGGCCTCATCGGCGCCCTGCTCGTGGGCGTGTCTGCTGCCAAGGCCATTGCTTACGCACGGAACATTCCCTTCATCGGTGTGCACCACGGCGAAGGCCACATCCTCGCCGCGCATATCGAGTACCCCGGCATCGGCTACCCCTACATCGCCCTGCTCGTGTCCGGCGGCCACACGGCGCTCTATCACGTCAAGGGACTCGGCGAATACCGGCTCCT
>JANONA010000217.1:0-10748 GCA_031420575.1 Nitrospirota bacterium
TGAACTCTGAACTCTGAACTCTATACCCCAACCCCAGACCCCCGATTCACAGGTTCTTCACCGCTTCCTTGAACTGCCTGCCCCGGTCCTCAAAGTCCTTGAACATGTCGAAACTTGCGCACGCGGGCGACAGGAGCACCACATCGCCGCGCGAAGCACGCGAGGATGCAAGCTTCACTGCGTCCCGCAGGGTCTTGGCGAACACCGTCTCCGTTGACGCGCCGAGGGCCTTCGCCATCGTGTCCGCGGCCTTGCCGATCAGGATCAGGAGCTTGACCTTATGCTTGAACAGCTCGGAGAGCGGGCTGAAGTCGCTGCCCTTGTCCAGGCCCCCGGCTATCAGGATTACCGGCTGCGTGAACCCCAGGACGGACTTTACCACGGCGCCGACGTTCGTGCCCTTTGAGTCGTTGATATACGTAACGCCGTTTGTTTCGCCCGCGAATTCGAGCCGGTGTTCGAGGCCGGGAAACTCCCTCAGCGCCGCGGCCACCGATTGAATATCAGCCCCCGCCAGGAGAGACAGCGCCGCCGCGGCAAGGGCATTTTCGAGGTTATGCATGCCGCGGATCTTTACCTCATCAGCATGAATGATACGCCGGCCGTTGAACATGAGGCAGCCGTCAAGCATGCACGCGCCGGGGTTCAATCGGACTTGCCGCGAAAAGGGAATGACCGTGGCGGCCGTCCGCTCGGTGAAGGACTTTACCCGGGGGTCATCGAAATTCAATACCAGGAAGTCTTCCTTTTGCTGGTTCATGAAGATCCGCGCCTTGGCCTCGCCATATTCTTCGATACTACGGTACCGGTCGAGATGGTCCTGGGTCACGTTCAGGATCGCCGCGATCCGCGGCCTGAAAGTCTCTATGTCCTCAAGCTGGAAACTCGAAAGCTCAGCCACGATCCAATCCTTGCCCGTGAGCTGCGAGATATCTTCGGTGAGCGCGTTCCCGATGTTCCCCGCTACGAGCGCGTTTTTCTTCGCCTTCGCGAGCATCAAGCCCACAAGGGTTGTGACCGTGGACTTGCCGTTCGTGCCGGTGATGCCTATATACGGCGCATCGGAGAGCAGCCAGGCAAGCTCCAACTCGCTGATCACCTTGACCCCGTGACGCCGCGCGATCAGTATCTGCGGGAGCTTGGGCACGCCGGGACTGAGCACAATGAGGTCGGCATCCATGAACACGCGGTCCGGATGTCGGCCCGCCTCCACGGTGATGCGGCCGCTGCCGAGCGCCTTCACCTGCGCGGCGAGCTGGGCCAGCGGCTTTTTGTCCGTCACGGTCACGATCGCGCCGAGCGCGTGGAGCGCCCGCGCCGCCGCGACCCCGCTCCGCGCCAGACCAACCACCGTTACCCTTTTGCCTCTAAAATCATCTTTCATGGATTATCCAATATCTCTCACACTTGAACCAAACACGCGAACCCTCCCAACTTCAAGCCTTTCCGTCTCCCTCACCTCAGCTTCAACGATCCGATCGAGATCAGCGCCAGGATGATCCCGATGATCCAGAACCGCACAACCACCTTTGACTCGGGCCATCCGAGCTGTTCAAAGTGGTGATGGAGGGGCGCCATCTTGAATATCCGCTTGCCCGTCAGCTTGTACGACGCCACCTGCATGATCACCGAGACGGTCTCCATCACGAAAATGCCGCCCACGACGATCAGAATAAGCTCGTGCTTGGTCACCACGGCCAGCGTGCCGAGCGCGCCGCCGAGCGCGAGCGACCCCACATCGCCCATGAACACCTCGGCGGGGTGCGCGTTGTGCCACAGGAACCCAAGGCTTGCGCCGAGCATGGCGCCGCAGAAGACGGCGAGCTCGCCGCTCCCGGGGATGTAGAGAATATGCAGATAGTCCGCGAGGATCTTGTTCCCGCCCAGATAGACGATCGCCGCATTGGCCGTAGCCGCGATGCCCACGAGGCCGATGGCGAGTCCATCCAGGCCATCGGTCAGGTTAACGGCGTTCGACGATCCGACGATCACCACCGTCGCAAAGGGAATGTAGAACCACCCCAGGTCAAGCAGCAGCCGCTTCATGAACGGCACCGAAAGGTGCGTAATATTCGGATCGGTTTTGTTAAAGTACAGGAAGAAGCCGACCACGAGCGCCGCGGCGATCTGGAGTCCGAACTTCTGAAAAGCCCGGAGACCGGTCGAGCGTTTTTTCACCACCTTGAGGTAGTCATCCCAGAAGCCGATGCCGCCAAACGCGAGGGTGGCAAAAAGCACCACCCACACATACTTGTTCGTGAGGTCCGACCACAACAGGACAGAGGTCACGAGGGAGGCTATGATCAGCAGCCCACCCATGGTCGGCGTGCCCTGCTTGGTGAGATGGGTCCGCGGCCCGTCGTCGCGGATCTGCTGCCCGACCTTGAGCCTTCGCAGCCAGGCGATCATCGTTGGCCCGAGCAGAAAGCTCACGATGAGGGCCGTCAGGACCGCACCGGCGCTCCGAAAGGTGATGTACCGAAATACATTAAAACCGGCGAATACATCACGCAGCGGATACAGTAAATGATAAAGCATCAGAACTCCTCCATGATCTTTTCCATCTTCATGCCGCGCGAACCCTTGATCAGCACGGCGTCTCCGGGCTGGGAAAGTTTCTTGAGCAGGACAGCGGCCTCGGCCGGCGACCCGGCCTCAAGCGCCCTGGTCTTCGGCATACCGGCGTCAATCGCGCCATTTGCCGTGTGTTTCGCAAAGGTTCCCACGGTGATCATCAGATCCGCCCCGAGCCGGACCGCGGCCGCGCCCAGAGCGCGATGCGCATCAACGGAGGCATTCCCCAGCTCGAGCATGTCGCCGAGTACGGCAATTGCCTTTCCGCCGGATTTCAGAGAGCTCAGCGTCAAGAGCGCCGCCTCCATCGAAGCGGGGTTCGCATTATAACAATCGACGAGCACGGTCCTTCCCGCAATCTCTCTGAGCTCCGAACGCAGGGCAACGGGCGCAAAATCATCGAGGCCGCACTTCACCGCATCGACAGACATGCCTGTCGCAAGAGCGGCCGCAGCGGCCGCAAGGGCGTTATAAATATTGTGTTTCCCCACGGCCCGCAGCCGGATGTTCGTCTTTGACCCATCGGCAAGCAGCGTGAAGTCGGTGAAATCCCCGCCCTGCGCAAGGTCCGTTGCGCGGACATCGGCCTTTCCGTCAATCCCGAAAGAGAGAACGCGGCCGCTGAACCTCTTTTTCAGCGCCTCGAAGTATTGATCGTCATTGTTCAGCACCGCCGTGCCGCCGGGCTTCAGATGGTCGAGCAACTCGCCTTTTGCCTGCGCCACCCCGTCCAGTGTCTTGAGAAACTCGAGGTGCGCCGGACCGATATTGGTGATCACGCCGACGTCGGGGCCGACAAGCCGCGCGAGCGTGTCGATCTCCCCCAGCGCGCTCATCCCCATTTCCACAGCCGCGGCCCTATGGCCCGCATTGAGTTTCAGGAGCGTGAGAGGCACTCCGAGGTGGTTGTTCAGGTTCCCCTCGTTCTTGAGCACCGGACCTTTTTGCTTCAGGATGCAGGCAAGCATCTCCTTGGTCGTGGTCTTGCCGTTCGAACCGGTGATGCCCACGACGGGAATGGAGAATTTTATGCGATGCAGGTACGCCATCTTCTGGAGCGCGAAAAGCGTGTCTTCCACGGGCAGGATATTTTTTAACCCGACGAGACGGGAAAACTTATTCTCAAGCGTTGACCGCTCCACCAGCGCCCCCCAGGCGCCTTTTTGCATTACAGCCGGAACGAAGTCGTGGCCGTCGAAACGGTCGCCTTTGATCGCTACGAAAAGCTCGTGCCCCTGAATGGTCCGAGAGTCTATGGATACTCCCTTGATCTCCATCCTCGCCATCTTTTCCACTATTTCTTCAAGCAGCTTTTTTTCTGAATAGTTCATGATTCAATTTCGGATTTCAGATTTAAACACTCGAATATACATCTCGGCATACGTTTCTTATCATTCCGCATTCCGCATTCCGCACTGATTCTTCGTATCGCTTCCCTTGCAACTTCCCGGTCGTCGAAGTGGATCTTCTTCTCCCCGATGATCTGGTAGTCTTCGTGCCCTTTGCCCGCAAGCACGACAACGTCGCCCGGCCTCGCAAGCATGATCGCCGAGTTGATCGCTTCGGCACGGTCGGGAATGACGAGATAAGGCGTTTTCCCGGGAATGCCTTGCTGCGCTTCCGCGAGTGAAGAAACCCTGGTCCCCGCTGAAAGCATACCGTCTTCTATTTCACCGATGATGGCGAGCGGGTCTTCGGTCCTCGGATTGTCCGTTGTTACGATTGCAAGGTCGCTCCCCTTCACCACGGCAGCGCCCATCTTCGGTCGTTTTGTCTTGTCCCGATCCCCGCCGCATCCGAAAAGCGTAATTACCCTGCCCGTTGTCAGCTCTCGAACCGCATCGAGAAGACGAATCAGGGAGTCTTCGGTGTGTGCATAGTCCACCAGCACGCCGAAGGGCTGGCCTTCATCCACCTTCTCCATCCTGCCCGGCACTGCCCTCATGCTCTTAATACCCCTGGCAATAACGTCGGCGCTGAATCCCTGAGCAACACCCACGCCGATGGCGGAGAGGATATTATAGACATTGTGTTTTCCCACGAGCGGCGACTCCACAGCGACAATGCCTTTCGGCGTATGTACGGAAAAGGAGAGCCCATTGATGCCGTGGTCAATCTCCTTCACCGGATGAATGTCGGCCCGCTCGGACATGCCGAAGGTAGAAACCGTTGCTCTTGTTTTCCGGATTATTTTCCACGAAACAGCGTCATCGGCATTGATCACCGTGGTCTTGTCCGAAGTGAGGCCCGTGAACAGCAGAAGCTTAGCCTGAAAATAGGACTCCATATCTTTATGAAAGTCCAGGTGGTCCTGTGAAAGGTTCGTAAACACCGCGGTCTCGAACACACAACCGCCGACGCGGCCCAGGGCCAGGGCGTGGGATGAAACCTCCATGACGCAGTACCCGGCGCCGGCGTCCGCCATTTCCCTGAGAAGCTTCTGGAGCTCAAGGGACTCCGGCGTCGTGTTGGGCGCCGGATAGACCTTGTTCCCCACGCGGTAGTCGATGGTGCCGATAAGCCCGGTCGAGTGGCCGGCCGCCTCAATAATGGACTTCACGAGATAGCTGGTGGTGGTTTTACCCTTCGTTCCGGTGATGCCGATGAGCTTGAGCTTTTGGGACGGATTGCCGTAAAAGGAGCCGGCGATTCGCGCGAGCGCCGCGCGCGAGTCCGGCACGCGGATGACCAACCGGGCGTCCACGTCTTCCTTCGCGCTGTTTTCTTCGGCAACAACGGCAACAGCGCCCTGTTGCAGCGCCTGCGGAATAAACCGATGGCCGTCCGAGTGAAATCCCCGCACAGCCACGAACAGGGAACCCGGTTTCACCTTCCGGGAATCATGGGCGATATCCCGCACCTCTCGTTCCATCCGGTCCAACGGAAGGGCCGTCTTGTTTTCCAGCACGGTTAAAAGTTCACCGAGTTTCATCTTGTCACTAAGAGCATCCTGCCTCCCACGTCGTCCGGGGCAACCTGCAGGTACGCAAGGCTTTGCTCCGCCACCGCCTTAAAGACCGGCCCGGCCACGCTGCCTCCGTAGTAGTCGGCGCCTTTGGGGGTGTCGATCATCACGAGAATCACGAGCTTCGGGGAGTTGGCCGGAGCGAACCCCACAAAGGAGCTTACGTAATCCGTTAACGAATACGTACCGGTTTTTTGGTCTATCTTCTGCGCCGTACCGGTCTTGCCCGCCGCGGTGTATCCCGCGGGCCTCGCCTTTTGGCCCGTGCCGGTCTCGACGACCCGCTGCAGCATTGTGCTCACCTTGGCGCAGGTCTCCTCGGTGATCACGCGGCCCACGGCCTGGGGCTGGAACTTCTTCCCCTCCCCGCCGCCGTGGTCAACGATCTCCGACACGATGTAGGGCTTCATAAGCGTCCCGCCATTTGCAAGAGCGCCGTATGCCGCGGCCATCTGCATCGGGGTCACCCCGATCTCCTGCCCGATTGCAATGGAGCCGATGGACACGCCGGACCAGAGCCGGTGGTCTTTGAGCAAACCGGGGATCTCGCCGGGGATGTCCACGCCGGTCTTCTTCCCGAAGCCGAAGGCAGTGATGTGCCTGGCGAACCGCTCCTTGCCGAGCCGCAAGGCGACCTTGATGACGCCGACATTGCTTGACTCGGCGATCACGTCCGTGAAAGTCAGTATGCCGTGTTCGTGCGCATCCTTGATCGCCCGGTCGGCAAGCTGGATCTTGCCTGCGGAGCAGTCAACTTGTTCGAGAGGATGCACGACCCGCTCTTCGAGCGCCGCTGCCGCAAGGAAGGGCTTGAAGATCGAACCAGGCTCAAAGACGTCGGTCACGGCGCGATTGCGCCACTCCGCGGATTTCGAGCGCTGGGGCTCGTTGGGGTTGAAGGCCTGTTTGCCCAGGGCGGCCGAGCGCACCGAAAGGGCAAGCACCTCGCCGGTTTGCGGATTCATGACAAGGCAGACGCCGCCATTTGCGCGCGTACGCGCAAGCGCCGCGTCAAGCTCCTTCTCGGCGATGTGCTGGATTACTTCGTCGATCGTGAGCAGGAGGTCATGGCCTGGTTTCGGCGGCTTGTACTGGAAGCTCGATCCGCCGGGGAATACGGTCCTGCCCCTGGCATCCTTCTCGGCGAGCACCCAGCCGTCCACGCCGCGGAGCGCTTTGTCGTAGGCGCGCTCCAGGCCCTCGAGGCCTTTGTTATCCACGCCGATAAAACCGAGCGCCGTACCGGCAAGGTCCTTCTTGGGATAGAACCGTCTCGACTCGAGCCGGATGCCGATTTCCTTGTTGCCGAGCTCTTTGACCTTCTCAGCCTTGCCCGGATCAACCTTGCGGCTGATCCAGACGAATTGCTTGTTTCCCGTAAGCCGTTGCTCAAGGGCGCGCGGGTCTTTCCGCAGGATCCGGGACAACTGCCGCGCAAGCAGACGGGGATTGTCGATCCCGGCCGGCGCCGCGTAGACCGAATCCACCTCAAGGCTTACCGCCAGTTCCGTTCCCCTGCGGTCGTAGATAGTGCCCCGCTTTGGCTCGAGCTTCACGAGGCGTTCCTGCTGCCGTTCGGCGCGGCCCGCGAGCTCCGCCTGTTGATAGACCTGGAGGTACACTAACCGCAAGGCCACAAGCGTGAAGCCCAGGCCCATCAGCAGCAATACTACGAGTATCCTCCCCCGTCTTTCCATGGCTACACTCTCCCCGGAGTCGGCGGCCGAACCCTGTCAATTCCCGCGCAATTTACTATTTGGTGTTTGCCGTATCCCTCTTTCTTTTCACGATCACGATATTCTCTTTCGCCGGTCTGACCATGCCGAGACGCTTGATCGCTATCTCCTCGATGCGCGCCGGAGAGGACAAGCTTGACACCTCAATCAGGAGCGATCGGTTCGCCCGCTCAAGCTCTCTCTTCTCGCGCTCCAGTACCTCGGTCTGGTACCCAAGTCGGACGATCTTCACCTTCTCGCCCACGTAGAGGAGCAAGCTGGAGACGATCACGAGCGCGAGAAAAACCCGGCGAAAGCCGCCACGTCTGCTCCGCTCGAATACGATGGACCCTATGTAGCCCGCTCGGGAAGTCATGCCGGGACTCCGTCCTGGTTCTCTACAACCTCTCCGCCGCTCTCAGCTTTGCGCTCCTTGCGGCGGGGTTCGTTCTCACTTCTTCCTCGCCTGCCATAACCGGCTTCATGGTAAGGATCCTGAGACCAGGTTTTTTGCCGCAAGCGCAAACCGGCATTTTTGGCGGACACACACATGTTTTTGCCTCTTTCACGAAAGTCTGTTTTACCATCCGGTCTTCGAGGGAGTGGAACGTTATCACCGCGATCCTGCCCCCGGGCTTCAGGAGCGGGAGGATGCGATCCAGCCCGTCCCGGAGAGCTCCCAGCTCATCATTGACAGCGATTCTCAGGGCCTGAAACGTCAACGTGGCGGGGTGAATGCGCCGGGGAGGGTAAGGGGGGAATACGCTCGAAACGATCTCCGCAAGCTGAACCGTGCTCGTGATGGGCCCCCGTGCCCTCGCCTTCTCAATTGCCCTTGCAATGGCGCCTGCCCGGTGATCCTCCCCGTATTCGCGGATAATCTTCACAAGCTCTTCACGGGAGAGGGTGTTCACCAGGTCCGCGGCGGTCCGCGGCCCGCTCGTGTCCATACGCATATCGAGCGGGCCATCCAGCATGAAGCTGAAACCACGCTCCGGAGTCTTGAGGTGGAACCATGACATGCCGAGGTCGAGCAGGACTCCGTCGACAGCATCATGCCCGAGTGTGGAGAGGACCTCCGGCAGATCACGGTAATTCGCCTGGCGGATGATGACCCGGTCGCCGTAGAGGGCCAGGCTTTTTCCGCACCGAACCACCGCATCCGCATCCTGGTCCATGCCGATCAGCACGCCGTCGGGCGACGAGCGTTTCAGGATCTCCGCCGCGTGCCCCCCGGCCCCGAGCGTTCCGTCCACATACACGCCGCCCGCCTTCGGCGCGAGCAGGTCAACGGCCTCATGAAGCAGCACGGGAACATGTTCCAATTGCTTCATCACAGTCCCAGCGGCAAGTTCGTTGCGGGTTTTCCGCCGCCAAAGCTTTTTGCCGCCTGCTGCGCCGTGTCGAAGACAGGGAACTCCTCGAGCATGCCGGTGGTGCGGAAGATGTTCTTGATATAGTCCGACATACCCGCAAGCCGGATATCACCGCCAAAAGATTGGAGCCGTTTCCGCTCCTCAACCAGCGCCGGCAGGATCGTGAAGTTGACATGTTCCACGGACTCGAAGTTCAGGATCAGCCCGTATATATCGCCCTTGATCAACTGGCCGATGACGCGGCTGAGCTCCGCCATTGTTGCCGCGTCGATCTCGCCTTCAAGGTTCATCTGATATGTTTTGAGTTTTGATTCCATGTCATAGGCCCAGCGCGGCAAGCGCCTCGCCGATCTTGTCGCCGTTCCGGGAATTTCGCGCCTTCCACGCCTTGGCGTCCCATATCTCTACCTTGTCGATGATCCCGACAAGCATCACATTTTTCGTAATCCCCGCGTGTTCACGGTGGGGCGGAGGGATCAGGATGCGGCCCTGCTTGTCCAGCTCGCACTCCGTGGCCGAAGACAGGAGAAACCGCCTGAAGTCCTTCACTTCCTGTTTCATCATGGAAAGGGTCTTGATCTTCTCCTCGAGCCGCTCCCACTCTTCGAGCGGGTAAACCGTGAGACATTGGTCATAATCCATGGCGAGCACGAGCCTGCCGTTGTAGCGGTCCGCGATGATCTCGCGGAACCTCGACGGAACGCTCACTCTCCCCTTGGCATCCACCGCATGTTCATAACTACCTCGGAACATTGGCCTCCCCAGTCATACCCACTGCTTCCCACTTTATACCACCTGCTGGCCAGATTATATAATTCATACGAGTCGATGTCAAGAAAAATATTAATTTTTTGAGACGTTACAGGGTGGGGTGGGCGATTGGCTGAAATCCATTTTTGGCGTGACAATCGGAGAGGAAAGCAGTAGTATAAGTCATTGTGCGGCAGGAGTCAGAAACCGGAGAAAGGAAGGTGTTCAATGCCTATTCTGGCTCCTGACTACTGAATCCTGACTCCTTCTTTATACTATGACCGATTATTTCATTGCTGTTGATGACGAGCACATCAAAAGGGAAAAAGCAAAGGCTCGTGAACTACGCGGTTCCCCGTGGTGGAAACGCAAGCGCTCTCCCGGCATCTGCTTCTATTGCGAAGGGAAGTTCAAGCCAACCGATTTGACCATGGACCACCTGATCCCGATCGTGCGCGGAGGGAAGTCCGTACAGGGCAATCTCGTCCCTGCGTGCAAGGAGTGTAACAACAAGAAAAAATATCTCCTGCCCGCGGAGTGGGAGGAGTATCCGGGAAAACCGAAAAAAGAGGAAAAAGCTGATGAGTGAAATAATTCCCTCGCTCGACCAATGGAAAAACGTAACATCGTTCAACCTATCAGGCAAGAGAAGTGTCTCATATTTTGTCTAATGCAAGAGGAAAGACTTGACCCTATAGGTTCCCCTATAGGTTCCCTCGATGCAAAGGGCTAAACTGTTACTTCTCCCCTGTGTTCCCCTGACCGTCCCGCGCGATTATCCTAATCTACTGCTTCTCGATCACAAACAACAACTGGCCTTCCTGCACCGTCTCGTTCAGCTTGAAGCAGAGCTCGGTGATCTGGCCGCCACGGGAAGCGAGGATCGCGTTCTCCATCTTCATGGCCTCAAGGTTTGCGATCTCTTCGCCTTTATGGACAATATCGCCGACCTTGATGGACCCGCGGTCGGGATTGCCGATCCTCCAGATATTGCCGCTGATCGGAGCGCCGACGTCATTCGGGCCCTTCGCCATCCTGATCTCGACCTTCTTGGCGCGCGGCGTCGCTACCGTATACACGCGCGTCTTATTGTTCACCCGCATCACGACATGGACAAAGCCCTCGTGTTCGGCGCCGATCGATACAAGCTCGATGGAATAGGGCTTGCCCCAGAGGTCGAAATCCACGCGGCCCCCGGGTTTTTTGAGCCCTTCCCGCCAGACATCGGTGGGCAGCGCCAGGGGAGCATCGCCGTATTTGTCCCTGAAGGCGATATATTCCAGGGCGTCTTTCGGATGCATAAGATACAGGACAAACTCTTCTTCCGTTGCCGCTCTGCCGAGATTGTCCGAAAGTTCCTTGCGCAGC
>JANONA010000218.1:0-3112 GCA_031420575.1 Nitrospirota bacterium
CGGCCTCCTGCACCTCGGGAACCTCCTGGGCGCCCTCGACAACTGGCGCAAGCTCCAGGACCAGTACGAGTGCTACTATTTCATCGCCGACTGGCACGCCCTCACCACGAACTACGCCGACACCTCGAATATCCGCGCGTACACCCATGAGATGGTCATCGACTGGCTTGCGGCCGGCCTTGATCCCGAGAAGGCGGTGCTCTTTCGGCAGTCCCTCGTGCCCGAGCACGCCGTGCTCCACGTGCTCCTGTCCATGTCCACGCCGCTGCCCTGGCTCGAACGCGTGCCCACGTACAAGGAGAAGATGGACCAGATCAATGACCGGGACATGAACACCTACGGGTTCCTGGGCTATCCCGTGCTCCAGGCCGCCGACATCCTTATGTATAAGGCGAACTTCGTGCCCGTGGGCATTGACCAGCTCCCGCACCTGGAGCTCACGCGGGAGATCTGCCGCAGGTTCAACCAATTCTACGGCGAGGTCTTCCCCGAGCCCCAGCCGCTCATGACCGAGTACCCAAAGCTCCCGGGCACCGACGGTCGCAAGATGAGCAAGAGCTACGACAACTGCCTTTCTCTATCCGACAGCCCTGAAGACATCACCAAAAAAGTGATGCGGATGGTCACCGACCCTGCCCGGATGCGGCGGCATGACCCCGGCAACCCCGACGTCTGCCCCCTCTACGCGCTCAACAAGATATTCGCGCCCAAAGAGTGGTGTGATCACGTTAATGTGGAATGCAGGCGGGCCGGTATCGGGTGCGTGGATGACAAGAAGGAACTGCTGAAGCACCTCCTCGCCTATCTCGCCCCCATGCAGGAGCGGAGGAAATCGCTCATTGCCCACCCGAAGAGGACCGCCGAGATCATCCAGGAAGGATCGCGCAAAGCCCGCGTTGTTGCCGCGCGGACGCTCGCTGAAGTGTATGAGGCGATGAAGCTGTAGCGCCCGGGAAAATCCTTGACAAGAACGGGAGTCTCCCCTATTATTTACCCTGGACCCATCGGAAAAAACCGCATGATAACAATCCTTCAGGATGTCTTAAAAGAATACCAGTCCGACATGGAGCGCATGGAGCACAGGATCCATGAGAGCCTGGGCACCGACGTTCCGCTCATCCGGCAGGTCAGCAAATACATCCTCGGCGCGGGCGGAAAACGGTTCCGGCCTTTGCTGCACCTGCTCTCGGCCCGGCTTTGCGGTTACCGTGAACACAACGCGGAGTACATCCTCGGCAGTGTCGTGGAATACATCCATACGGCCTCGCTCCTGCACGATGACGTTGTCGACGAGGCAAAGATCCGCCGGGGCAGGTCCTCGGCAAACTCCATCTGGGGGAACCAGGCAAGCATCCTCGTCGGCGACTACCTCTATTCCAAGGCGCTCTATCACGCGGTCAGGATCCAGAACCAGCGAATCATGGACGTCCTCTCCGAGACCACGACCACCATGTCCGAGGGAGAAGTCCTCCAGCTCATGCAGATCCAGAACGCCGACATCACCGAGGCCGAGTATTTCCGGCTCGTGGAGTGCAAGACCGGCGTGCTCATTTCAGCCGCTTGCAGGCTCGGCGCCATCATCAGCAAGGCGCCGCTCTCGCAGGAAGACGCCCTTACCGCATACGGCAAAAAACTCGGCCTTGCGTTCCAGATCACCGACGACACCCTCGATTACGCCGCCGACCAGAAGCGGCTCGGCAAGGTCCTCGGCAAGGACCTGGATGAAGGCAAGGTCACGCTCCCCCTCATCTACCTCATGCGCAAAGCGGATACCGGGGAGCGGGACAATATGATAAATATTCTGAATGCCGACGCCGTCAGCGAGGGGGATCTCACGTATACGCTGGGACTGATGGCACGGCACGGCGCTGTTGAGGATGCGCTCGACGTCGCTCAATCGCTCTCCAACGAGGCGAAGGCCGCCCTGAACCTGTTCCCCGATTCAACGCCGCGCCGCGCGCTCATGGCGCTTGCCGACTACGTGGTGCAGCGGGAGCTGTGATGCATCCCCTCGTAAAACTGGCAAAGAACGCCGTCGAGCTGTACGTCCGCGAGGGAAAAGTCCCGGCGTTGCGCGATGAGAGCCTCACTCCCGAAATGAAGGAGCAGGCAGGGGTATTCGTCTCCTTGAAGATACGGGGCATGCTGCGGGGGTGCATCGGCACCTTCCAGCCGACTGAGCGCGACGTGGCGCGCGAGGTGGCGCGGAACGCTGTCAGCGCCGCGACGCGCGACCCCCGTTTTTCAGCGGTGCGCGCCGACGAGCTGGACGCCATCGAGTACTCCGTGGACGTGCTCGCCCCTCCGGAGAGGGTCAGGGACGCCGGCGAACTCGACCCTCATCGCTATGGCGTAATCGTTCAGTCCGGGGCGCGGCGGGGCCTGCTCCTGCCTGACCTCGAAGACGTGGACACCGTGGAGGACCAGATCAGCATCGCCATGCGGAAGGCCGGGATCCCGTCCGGGGCAAAGGTTGAGCTCTCGCGGTTTGAAGTCAAACGCTACCATTAACTTAATCGGGAAGTCTCGAATATCATATAAGGAGGACAGGAAAACAAATGGAAAGACCAGACAGGAACGAGAAAGATGATGCACAGAAGGCAAAACTTATATTTTTTTCAATCGCGGCGGTGGTGACCATTCTCCTCATTTGGAGCTTTTACACGGCGAACAACGCCAAACAGGAAAGAAACAAAGCTACACAGGAAGTCGAGCTGCTCAGACAGGACAATGCCAAGCTCGAACAGATGCTGAAGGACCAGAGCCGGATCAACGACGAACTCAAGAAAAAAGCGCAGCTCTGCGAATCCAAAGTAAAGGCAAAACCGGCGGCAAAGAAACCGGCCACTTCCAAAAAAACAACAAAGAAGGCAACCAAATCCAAAAAAACAAGCAGCCGGTGACCAACCACGGGCAACTGACAGGGTATTTCCGGTGACGTTCCCCGTGGCTTTTTATTTATTCTTCACCAGGTAGTGTCAAAAGTTTTATGAAACAGCAGGTGGACTTATGAAATGATCGAGCAAAACGGTCTGGCAACAGTCGCCGACAGAAAACGATCAGACATGAAGTCGCAAAAGAAGATGTAGCAGGCAATGGAAGTCCATTAACG
>JANONA010000219.1:0-2849 GCA_031420575.1 Nitrospirota bacterium
AAAGATGATAAATTCGTAAAAAGTCCGAACGTGTCACCTCGAACGAAGAGAGAGGTCTTTCAACTGATTGAAAAACCAAGATTTCTCACTTCGCTCGAAATGACAAATCGAGCGTTTTTCGACTTTTTACGAGACCATCAACTATGGCTAACTCTTTTCCTATTCCTGATGTTGCGCCAATTATGATTGCTTTCTTTGCCATATTAGGTCTGTTTCATTTCGTAACTTATAACGTCTGACATAACCGGCTGGCGCGGTTTTATCGCGCCAGTCCGTGTTTATGGATGGGTTAGGCCTGTACGGATTGAAACTTCGCATACGCTTTCTCGACAATTGCGCCAAGTTCCTCAGCATAGTTTGTGCAAACAATAATGAATTCGTCGATTGAAATTGCAGGCCCGTCATCGTCAATGCGAAGCTTCCTGGAAAGCATCTTTCCTCCAGCGAGTAGATGGGTAACGTCCATGGTTTTCATATGCTCTTGTATTGCTGCTGCACTCCAGGTTTGGATCTCGTCCTCAGTAGCTCCGGCTGGGAAGTATTTGCCAATCTCGTGCTTGGAGCCGAACTCAATGCGGTGACTAATAAACTGGTCTATGTCGTCTCCAGCATGGTCCCACACGATTGTATGAATGTTTCCATCGGAGTCCTCATAACATGTTTCTGATAGAGGCAACCGACTTCCTTCCTTTTGAACGATGTTTCGAATTGCCGTGAGTTGGCCAAACTTTGCTAAGGCCGTTCTTTCGTTTTCATACCAAGTATCAAACTCGACCGTGTACCTCGACCTAAGGTCCTTCTGCATGACGAAGGTGATACTCCGAGCAGAAATTACGAAGGAGTTGAAAGAAAAGCGTAAGCGGTGAAATGCCTTGTGGTCTCCAGACGAATATTCCGCTGCGAATTTGCGCATCTGCCTCAGATGGAATTCGGTTTCGTGGAGCTTGTCGCGGCTACGCATATGGGCCTAACCAGTTATTGATGGGACGGAACCTGTTATATACATATATATGAACGCATCTACAGGTATATGGAACCATCTACCTGTAGATAGCTGGCTTTCATATACAGGTAGATATCTTTTCAGGTTAGCAAGTCTCTATGAATCATCTATATGTATATGCTTTTCCAGAGGCGTGCCGGCGATTTTGCCATATTTTACAAACCAAAGTTTCTTTTCAGGATTCCATCTTCCTCCCGCTGCTTTGGCTTGTAACCGCAGCGGCATGTCGGCAGCTGCAATGCGCAGGGGAACAAGGGTGTCGCCGGCATAGCGCTGCGGCGGGGACCATTCAGTTCTTTCCACTATCAACTCGACCGTCTTCAGCCGCTGCAGCGCCTCAGCATCATACCTGAAACGAACGCAAACAAGGGAGTCGCCGTACTTTTCCACGAGCCTTTTGGTTCAGGGTTGCCCTGGTTTGAGAATCAGCCGTGTTTTCAACTAAGCCATCGGATAATCGAACAAGGTCTACAAGCTTTTCGATCGTATTGTCATGAACTTGATCGCACCGCGCGGAGCATCTCGGCGAATGATGTGCCGAGTATATTATATGTTTTCAAGCAAGTCAAGAAAAAGGACAGAAAAAGGATTACAGGTGAAAATTGATTTAGAGTCTCGGCTTGTCGCGGGAGAAGTTGGCTGTGGCATTGGGCGTGAGCTATCAGCTACCACCACTATGATAAATATCATATCACATAACCCGTCAGCGCGGTATCGTGGCTGCATGAAGACGGCAAAAACATAAGGCCTCTCTCTCATGGTTGCGGGGATAATGTTCTCCCCGGATTATTCATTCGCCTGCAACGTCTGCCACAGCAAGAACCCCAATATGGTGCGCATGCACGAGGCGCTGGAATACAAGAACTGTTTTAGCTGCCACCAGCCGGGACAAATAAAAACAGGCGCGGAGCGAAAGATACAGATGACCAGTGAGCGGCAATGCAGCGGTTGTCATAAAAAGTAAACCCCGTTGGAGAACAAGTTCTCTAACGGGGTAACTCGGTCATTGTTTTCATATGCGTCCCCGCGCGGACCGTGGCCACCCGCGGTTAGAGCCTCGCTACTTTTGCAATTTCTTCCAGTCCGCGAGGAACTTCTCGATCCCGATGTCCGTGAGAGGGTGTTTCACCATCTGATCGATCACGCTGAAGGGGATCGTGGCAATGTGCGCTCCGGCCAGGGCCGCGTCCACCACGTGAAGGGGATTCCGCACGCTCGCGACGATCACTTCGGTGTCATAACCATAGTTGTCGTAGATCGCAATGATCTGGCGGACGAGGTCCATCCCGTAGTGGCTGATGTCGTCGAGCCTGCCCACGAAGGGGCTCACGTAGGCCGCGCCGACCTTGGCCGCAAGGAGCGCCTGCGTGGGCGAGAACACCAGGGTCATGTTCACCTTAATGCCTTGCCCGGCAAGCGCCTTCGTCGCCTTGAGACCGTCCTTAGTCATCGGGAGCTTCACCACAATGTTCTTGTGGATCTTCGCAAGCTCCACGCCCTCGGCGACCATCCCGTCCGCTTGCAAGCTCACGGCCTCTGCGCTGATGGGCCCGTCCACGATTGAGCATATCTCGGCGATCACCTGCTTGAAATCCCGGCCCTCTTTGGCAATGAGCGAGGGATTGGTGGTCACGCCGTCAACCACCCCGAGGCTCGCTGCCTCGCGGATCTCTTTCACGTTCGCTGTGTCGATAAAAAATTTCACGCACTGTCCTTTCTCGTTCGTTATTTCCTGGACCTGGCCCCTTGACCTGCGGCCCCGTCATTTCCAATTCCGCAATCCGCAATGATTCTTCCAGCAGTTGCACGGGATGCGCCACTTTAATATCCGAACCGTGCCGCCTCA
>JANONA010000220.1:0-3033 GCA_031420575.1 Nitrospirota bacterium
CGTCGGTTTGTCGTGCTTTTCCTTGAGCGTCTCTGAATCGTAAATGATCCGGCCCCGGGAGGTGAGTTCCCGCTCGTGGAGCCGGATACTGTCCTTGTCCAAGGCAACGATGATGTCCACCGCTCCTTTCGGCGCAATGACCGGTCGGTCGGACAGCCTGATCTGGTAGAAGTTGTGGCCCCCGCGGATACGCGACTCGTAATCCTGGTTCGTGAAGACGTGGTGTCCGGAGCGGGCAAAAACATGTCCCAGTGTGTCACCGATCGTCTGGATCCCCTGTCCTGCTTCACCGCCGATTTTGATGGAATAGTCCATAGTATCCTCTCTCTAAGACATCATTGATAGTCTCGTAAAAAGTCGGATTTAACCGCAGAGCCGCAGAGGGCGCAGAGGAAACCTCTTAATCTTCAAGGTCTTTTTCTCCGCGTCTCCGCGCCTCGGCGGTAGATTTTGATTTCTTACGGATCCATCATCCTCGATAGAATGGGAGTCTTACCCGATATCTTCCAGCGCGATCACACCGGATCCGAGAAGTTGCTCCAGAAGCACAAACCCTCCGCAGGGCGTTGCTGCCCGGTCCCGCATAAAATCGCAATCGTGTTCACGAAAATCACAGGCCTTGCACAGGTGTTTCACCAGCGACTCGTCCGGCACGGTTCCGCGTTTTCTATCGGACCTGACGACCGTGATCGGCGTTCCCGCGCGCAAGAGCCGCTCAATGACACCAGCGCCCCCGCACAGATACTCTTCGTTCTTGCCCGGCTTATAATAGACACAGTACGGCAGGCAGAGCGCTTGAACCAACGGTGCGTTTTTACTCATACTGGATGATTATAGCAAAAATACCCGCGAAGCGTTCTATTGATAAGCGGATTTGTCGCCGATATCGTAGGCAAGGGGCATGATCACCTTTCGCAGCGTGAATATGACCAGCATGGCGGCGATCAGGGCCAGGCCAAAGAACACGCCCCGGTTGGAGAGGATGCCGACCGATACCAGCAGAAGGTAGATTGGCATGATCATGGCAAGGAGATAGCCCTCGAAGAGCTGGAAGCAGAAAGCCTCTTTGGCGGTCACGAATCCCAGGCAGAGGGAAAGCGGAAGCAGGAGCAGCACGCTGTACGGTTCGTGCATGAGCGCACCGGACAGGGACCCTTGCCCGATGAAAAGGAGCGCCACAAGACCGCCCAGGCAGAGGTAGTACAGGTTTTTCAGGAATGTTTTAAACTTGCCGACATACAGATGAATGAAGAAAACGCACATACCCACGGAGGCATAAAAGCAGTAGGCAAGGATATCCGCAAGCGGGCTGATGTCTCCGGCGCCGGAATGGGGAGATGCCGCCAGGAGGAATGTCAAGCCGGAGATGATGCCGGCGGACAGCACGATACCGGCACGGTAGAGCACAACCGTTATTTTATCTTCCCTGGTAAGGGGCTGAAATACCTGTTGAGAACCCATAGTTCATTCCTCCGTTCAGAGTAAGCGTCACCGCATCTCCTTTGCCCCAGCGCGAAGCCCGGATCACTCCTTGTTCGCTTTTTTCCAGAACGTCAGGTCGCCAATCATGAGCCTGAGAAGTTCACGGGGCGTCATTTTGGAGGCTTCTTTACACCTGCAGGCATCGTCCTTGCCCGCCCTCGCCTGCGGATCTGCGACGTCATGCTCTTTCCCCGTGCCGCCAGGATCAGCGGCTTTTTGCTCTTCTGTGATCTTTCCCTTCTCCATGGCGGTATAATACTCCTCCTGGCAAGGAAATGTCAAAGATTCTTAGCCCGCTTCAGCACTTCCGCAACAACTCCTTGGAAGCCAACAACCATAAAGCGAAAAAACCGTCTTGAACCGTCTTGGGGACGTGAACCGTTTTGGGGACGTTGATGTTATTTGATACTTGCACAGTTAATGATTCTATTCAGCGCCATGCCTTATCCATCGGATAGGGGACGCATAAGACGAGTTCACTCGTTCAGTCGGGGCGAACCGGTACCAGAAAGCGCTCTGCCATTTCAAGAAATTGTCGCGCCCGCTCCATGTGCTGATCGACTTCCTCGGCGGTAAGGCTGGAATGAATATCATAGTCGCCGACATTGCGGATGCCTTCGGCCTCAATAAGGTAGCGGTGGTACTCCTTGGGGATACGGTCCGTCTTCGCGAACTTATGACCGAACGCCGCGATCACGGCCGAATGCTTTGAATACGTGAATCCTTCGCCGAGCAGGAGCGCTTCGGTAGCATAAAACATTGCATAATATGCTCGTGACGCCGCAAAGCTGGCGAAACCCTTGCCGGCAAGCAGCCGGGCGGCCTCAAGGCTTTCCCGCGCCTTTCGGATGAGCGCCGCCTGATCCGGGGTCATACCGCCACGCCTTCCCGCCGCACATTTATGAGCAGCGGGCTTTGCTCCGTCTCATACCGTTCCGCGGAAACAAAGGTACAGGATATGACGACATCGTGTTTAAGCGACAGCTCCGAGGCTATTCCGCCCGTACGCGCAATTTCTTCCCCGGGTTTTACAGCGCCCTTCAGCACGATGAGAGCATCGACGTCCGACTCTGCTGAAGCATCGCCCCGCGCATGGGAGCCGAAAAGCATGATCCTAACGATCCGTTCTCCGTAAATATCCTTCAGCGCCTGCTGCATTTCGAGCATAATGCTCTGCACCTTTGGATTCATATTTTCACCTCTTCCAGGAACCTTGGTGACATTGTTGCTATTTGTTGTTTTCGCGCGTCGTAGTTCATATCCTTGCCCACTTTGCCCGGTCGCGCTGAACTATCAGCGTGGGTTGACTATTTCAATAATCGGGGGGGAACCCATGGATCCGTTATGATCACATGGGTTCGGCTGTTCCGCATATGACCAGAGAGCGCTTGAACTAATGGCTCATTTTTACTCATACCGTCTGATTATAACAAAAACCCACGCGGAGTGCTATAATAACTTCATGCGTTACCACCTGGCGCGGCGGGCCGTCCTGAAATTGCTCGAAACCCCGTCTGTCTATCAGCTCGCAAAAGACGAATTATACGAACT
>JANONA010000221.1:0-5086 GCA_031420575.1 Nitrospirota bacterium
TCCTCTTTGAGGGCTTGCAGCAGGTGGCGGCCTGAGGTGTGTTCCTCAAGATGAAAATAAATGAGCGCTTTGAGTTGGTCTTCAAATTCCATTTGTAACGGCCTGTTGCCCCGTGCTGAAAGGAGCGACATATTACTCAACACAGATTGCAGCGGTTTGACCAGCAGCGTAAACGATGGTGTTTTTTGCTTCTGTCGCTTCTTTTTGTTTTTTCGGTCGAGCGCGTAGGGCATTTCGTAACTCCTTGCAAGTAAAGGATTTTTACGAAGAACGCTTTTTCAAAAGTCAAGAAATAAATGCATGGCTATGCGTTTTTTCTTGTCGAACATCAATGCAATTTGCTAACCGGACAACGCTGGAAGGAATATAAACATTATAGACCTGATAATGGTTTGCATTGCACCGATTTTGCCAAAAGCACCTTTATCATATTGAAAATATAAGGCTTTTGGAGAAATCGGTGCGTAAACAATCGGACGTTGTGGTTTGCTGCCTTTTGTGCAAACCATAAAGTCTAAGAAGTTCGCTATCATGTTTCTTGTGTATACAACCCAGACAAGAAAGGAGGTGTACTATGGACGCAAAGGATCTGAAGAAGTACCTGGCAGGAATCGGCATCGCCGGACTTTTGGCAGGCACCAGCCTGATGGCTGGAGGCTGCGCCTCTGGCTGAGCCGGTAAGAAAGGTGACGCGAAAAGCGGCTGAAGCGGCACCAAAAGTGACGCTCAGCAAACCCCTGCGAAGAGCAGCTGAAGCGGCACCAAAAAATAGTGCGGTCGCACTATCCAGCATACCATGGCACTACCAGTCAGCACTATGCATTCCGGGCCGGACAGCAGTTCCTGCCCGGTTTTTCTTTTCTGCGATCCGGGTCGGCGTTTTCGTTGCGTCAAGAGCCCTGGCTGCCCGACCTTTTGGCAGTCCGAACAGGCCACTCATCTCCTTGACAGCGAACAGCTACCCTGATACTATGACCGCTGGTTGTTCGACTTTTCCATCGGAATTTTCATGGATGTTCGACATCAAGAACGCTGACCAGGAAGGGAGGTGAATTACCAATGGATCAAAAGGATATCAAGAAGTACGTGGCAGGGCTCGGCATCGCCGGTCTCCTGGCCGGCACCAGCCTCATAGCTGCGGAGAGCCCGAAAGCGGAGGGCACGGCCAAGTCCGCTCCCACCGGGACCGCGCTGAAGTCGGAAGCGACGAAAACGGCACCGGCAAAGAGCGGTTGAGGCGGCGCCAAAACGGAAACGCCCAAGAGTGGTTGAGGCGGTTCCAAAAAATAGTGCGGTCGCACTATAAAGAACGAAAAAACGGTACACATACATGGGGCGACTTCCCCGATTTGTCGGCACCCTTATCCTATCCCGGGTATGGACTTTGCGCCATGCCCGGGAAATAATTTTTCGGCCTCATCCTTCCATGACCATTGACGCAAAAAACGCCGTATATCCGGTTTCCCGCGCCGCTGTCGGCCCCGACCTCTGGGACAGGCACGTCAAGCCGGCTGATGCGGTCCCGAAACCCGATGCCCTGGTCAGCATACTGAATGTTGCGGGCATCCCTCTCCCCGGCTTCCTGCACGACCTGCTGCGGTGCGAACACGCTTTCTGGCTTCTCCAGGGCCGGTCTGCCTCCGTGCCGCTTTCCGTCGATGCGCTTACCGTGAATCCCACGGTGACCGTACTGGAGGCGCATTGGCGCGGATTGTCCGGCCTCGTGGAGCCGGATGCCGGATCGGCTGCAGTTCCGGTCGAGGCACCTGAGCATCTCCTCCTTTGGTTCGACGTGCAAACGAACAAAGCCCGTATCAAGCCGACCGAGAATGACGACCTCCTCGCGCTCAAGATGGCCGTTGAAGGCCTCTCTGCGGAAGCGGTGGCGGCCGAGGGTGGGATCCCCGTCGGCACCATAGACAACCTGATCGACCGCGCCGTACGGCAGGGGCTGATCCTTGCACCCGCCTCGAAGCTTCGGCGCGACCCGTCGGTCTTTACGGCAACGCGGACGAGCGATGAGGAATTCCTTGTTTCCGATTCCTTCACGCTCCAATGGCATATCACCCAGATCTGCGATCTGCACTGCAAGCACTGCTACGACCGGACCGACCGCTCTCCCCTCACCTTTGAACAGGCGGTCAAGGTCCTCGACGACCTGTATGCCTTCTGCAAGGACCGGAGGGTGCGGGGCGCGATCTCATTTACCGGCGGCAATCCCCTGCTCCATCCGCGATTCCTGGACATCTACCGAGCCGCTGTGGAACGCGGTTTCAGTACCGCCATCCTCGGGAACCCCGCGTCCCGTGAGAAGATCGAAGAGATCATCGCGATCCAACATCCCGTCTTCTTCCAGGTAAGCCTCGAGGGCCTGCCGGAGCATAACGACAGCATCCGCGGCACGGGCCACTTCGACGGCATCATGACCTTCCTGGATGTCCTGCGCGACCTTGACGTCTACTCCATGGTGATGCTCACGCTCACGCGTGACAACATGGACCAGGTCATCCCGCTGGCAAGCCTGCTTCGGGAAAAGACCGGTGTGTTCCACTTCAACCGCCTCGCGCTGTTCGGCGAAGGCGCAAACCTCGCCCTCCCGGACCGGAAGGGCTACCGGAAGTTCCTCGAGGATTACCTCGCGGCAGCTGAGATAAATCCGGTCATGGGTATCAAGGACAACCTCATCAACCTCCTGCGGCGCGAGAAAGGCATGGACCTCTTTGGCGGATGCGCCGGCTACGGGTGCGGCGCTGCGTTCAACTTCTTGTCACTCCTCGCCGACGGCGAGGTCCACGCCTGCCGGAAGCTCCCCTCGCCCATCGGCAACCTCTACCGCCAATCCCTCGCGGATATCTATGACTCCGAAGAGGCGTGCCGCTACCGGCTGGGCCCGTCGGCCTGCCGCGGCTGCGACATCCGTCCCGCATGCGGAGGCTGTCTTGCCGGCACCCTGAGCAGCGGCCTGAACATCTTCGAGGACAAAGACCCGTTCTGTTTTTTCGATCAGAAGACAGGAGCCTGTAGCCGGAAGCCAGAATAAAGTCTTCGGCGAAGGGAAGCTCTCCTGTCTATGATATTGTTCTGATGCCTTGTGCAGAAAGTCTGATCATACTCGGCGAAGACGATTTTGTTGAGGGCTTCGTTGATCATTTCAAAAGACACAAGAGCCAGCGGTACGCGAACAGGCCGGCGCTTGACAAACTGCTTTCCGAGAGTATAATCATGGACAAACGTAAGCGGGACAATAAGATCGCCGAGGCTGTGGAGAAATACGGTTACACACAGAGGGCAGTCGCGGATCATCTCGGCATGCACTTTACGTATGTGAGCCAGATTATCAACCGATCATAGTATGAAGGAATATAAACATTATAGACCTGATCCTAAGAAGTTCTTTTTATTCTACAACACGGAAAGAACACACCAGTCATTGGAGTACAGGACGCCGGATGTGGTATATCGGACAGCAATCGGCGGTGGAGCGAGAATTGTGGATAAATTCAAAGAGAAAGAAAAGCCTCAAGGAGAGGTGGAAATCGGGGCAGCGCCATTCCGCTGCGGCTTGATCGGTCACCCTCTTAAACTCGACTCTTTATTGTCTTGACAGAGGGGTCCGCTTAATTACAGGAGTCTATACAATGAAAATTACAAAGAACCTCGGATTTATGTTGTTGGGCATATGGCTCATTGCCACTGGCCTGATACCTCTGCTCAATGTCAGTTTTTCGGGATTGGGTACTATCATGGCAGTCGTTGCCGTTGCAGCTGGCGCCTTGATCATCGTGGGTCGATAACACGGTAGTCATGAGCCCTGTTATGAACTGCGTGTGAGCCAGGGAACGCCAGCCCACGCAAGCGGTGGCAATGGGTATACATCGTTCGGAGGGGCGCGGCAATAATCGCCGCGCCCTTTTCACACGTATCCAAATGAAAATTTACTTGCCATTTGCTACCGTTGGTACTATTATTAACAGTAGTACAGGAGGGAGCATAAATGCTAAGAATACCGAATATCGTTCCAATCACTGATCTTCGTCAGGACGCAACGGCAATCGTAAAGCGTGTTACCAAATCGAGAGAACCACTCATAATCACTCAGCGAGGTCGTGCCGCCGCAGTGATGGTCAGTGTAGAAGACTACGAGCATTCTCGACATGAACTTGAGTTATTGCGTCTCCTTGCCCGTGGGGAAAAAGAAATCGGAAGGGGAAAAGGATTCGACCTTGACGCGGTTCTCTCTGAGGCGGATATTTTACTAGCAGAGTTGCAGAAATGAAGGTCCAGTTCACTCCTTCGGCTCGCTCACAGTTTCTCGCTGCCATCACATACATCTACCGTGACCGTCCATCCGCCGCAATTGCATTTCGTCATAAAACGGAAAAAACCTTATCGAGGCTTCGGAAATTTCCGCGCTCCGGAAGAATTTTGCCGGAATTTCCCGACCTTCCCTTTCGAGAAGTACTTGTCCCACCTTATCGGTTCTTTTATAGTATAAAAACGAATATTGTCTGGATCGTGGCCGTATGGCACAGTGCTCAACTCCCGAAAGAGCCAAATGACACAGAGAGCGTCCTACCAGTCGTTCAACTCCGACGCTGAGAAACGCGCGGGTTAACTCGTCTTTGGGAGAATGTGTGTCAATGAAGCGACAATATCTCGGGGACTCGAAGGACAGCTTTAAGTGGGACTACCTCCACTTTCTCGTAGAGAAGCTTGGATACCATCACCTTTAATATCATCTGAATGATGACCGCAGACGACAACAGACCAGACGGCAAAACGCACGACTTTGACGTGACCGTGATGCGATCTTGTGCTTGCCATTGTAATGTCTTTTCGATACAATTCAACCACGATGACTACCCGTAAGGAAAACCTGAGCGGGATTTTTCGATTGTGCCCTGTCCCCATGCTCTTAAGCAACCCATTACACCGGCGTTCGAGAATGGAAAACTCATGAACCCTCACACACCCCACAACGATTCCACCGTGCTCGATACCCTTCGCAAGGTCTTCGGTTTTGAGTCCTTTCGCCTGAACCAGGAGACCATCATCACCAGCATCATGGCCGGGAAAGACGTGTTCG
>JANONA010000222.1:0-6621 GCA_031420575.1 Nitrospirota bacterium
TCCCGCTGAACGTCATAGTCATAATGGATAGAGACTCTTGCAAAAGTCTAAGAAACGCAGTCTTGTCATTTCGACCAGCGGGAGAAATCCTTGTTTTTATTACACTGAAAGATTCCTCACTTCGTTCGGAATGACACAAAAGGGGACTTTTGCAAGAGGCTCGATAGATAGAGATAGTTACGAGATAGTATGAATGCCTGCAATGCCACCATATGCATCACCATATGCATAATTTATACCACAGGTTTCTTCTTCTGTAAAGACTTAAATCAAAACAGGAAGAAAGAGAGGGTATAGCCGCTATGTTGGGGAGCTGAGCTGCGCTTTGAGGATGGACAATTCCCTGTCCTTCTCCACCAGGAGTTGCTCGAGCTGCGTATGGGAGGATATGTCGCGCACCACGGACTGGACAAAGCGTTTTCCCATGAGGGAAAGCATTACGGCGCTCACCTCAACGGAAACCACCGTGCCGTCGGCCTTCTTGAGTTCGCCGTACCTGACCGACCGTTTCCCCTCACTGACCTCTTCGAGAATTTCCCGGGGCCGGGTGGGGTCGACAAAAAGATCGGGCAGGTTCTTGTGCAGAAGGTCATACTTCGCATGGCCGGTGAGGCGGGCCGCCTGTTCGTTCGCAAAAACGACGTCTCCATTTTCGGCGAGAACGAAAATAGACTCGCAAGCGTTTTCAACGAGCGTCCGGTATCGTTCTTCCGACGCCCGGAGTTCTTCAGTCTTTTCGGAGACCCACTGCTCCAGCTCGGAATTCATTTTTCGCAACTCGACCTGCATTTGCTCGTTCTGAATCGTCGTGGAAAGGATACCCGAGAGCGTCGTGAAAAAATTAATATCCTCGTCCGTGAAGGTCTTCGGTTTGGAATAGAACACTTCCATGATTCCCACAAGAGCGCCGTTTGAATACACGTAGAGCGGCAGGCAGTAGAGAGACTGGTAGCCGGCAAGATCCAGGCCGATTATCTCACGGAACCTCGTATCAGCATGTAAATCTTTGAGCGTGACCGGCTCAAGCCTCCTCCCAACCCATCCTTCGATCCCCTCACCAAGCGGGATGCGGACGTTGCCGACCGCGGCCTCCTGCACGCCGTTGGTAGCCGCGAGCGCCAGCTCGTCCTTTCTCTTATCATAGAGGTAAATAAAGCAGGCCGCGGCCTCCATGACCCTGGCGGTAGTGTCGGCTACATCCTTCAGCCGGTCCGAGAACAGCCGGGGCGAATTCGCCTCATAGTTCACATCGTACACGCCGAGGAACTTGATGAACAGGTCGTCCCTGATATCGAGAAGTTCCTCCTGTTTCAGGCGCAGTTCGAGGTTGGCGTCCTCCAGACGGCGGTACGAAGGAAAAATCATCTTTTGGTAAAGGAGGAACGAGGCAAGCGAAACAAGCGGAACGAGAGCGAGAGACAGCGCCACACCGCTTCGCTCGCCGGAGGAAAGAAAATAACCGGCGCTCGCGCCAAGGGAAACAGCGGCAACCAGGAGGAGCGCTATGAAAAAAATCAGCACACCCTTTCTGTATTCAAAATCGCCCTGCGGCATGCTTCACACCTCCCTCTCCATTACCCCGCCACCAGCGGAGTTTATCGGCGTTTGACGAGACGGACCAGGTCGCTCACCGCCTGGTCCATATTCGCCGGGATATCGACGGCCACTCCCCCATCCCGCAGCCGGGTAAAAAGTTCGGTAAGGAGCGGCGGGTCGATATTCGACGTCTTCAACTCCGCGACCTGCTTAAATATCTCCGAAGGCGTGCCGGCAGTGACCACACCGTGCCCTTTGGCCAACACATACACGCGGTCGGCGAACGCCGTGACTAAGTTGAGGTCGTGCGTGGACATGATAATGGTCATCCCCTCCTGATTACGCTTATTCAAGAGCGACACCAACTCCGTCCGCGACCGCGAGTCTAATCCCTCGAAGGGCTCATCCAGGACTAAGAGCTCAGGCCGCATGACGAGCGCGCCCGCAAGCGCCACCTTCCTCTTCTCCCCGCCTGACAGGTAGTGGCATATTTTGTCGCGCAAATGCCGGATACCGAGCTCCGCCATGACCTGCTCAACCATGCGGCCGGTCTCCTCCTTCCCATATCCGTAATTCCGGGGGGAAAAGGAGATATCTTCCCGGACTGTGGGAGAAAGGATCTGGTCCTCCACGTTCTGGAGAAGCACACCGATTCGTTCGCGGACGGCATTGTACCGCGCCGCGGGGTTTATGCCGAACACGGCTACCCTGCCCTCGTCCGGCGCGAGCAACCCCAGAATGTGGTAGAGAAGCGTGGTTTTGCCTGAGCCGTTTCCACCGAGCACCACCACCCGCTCACCGCGGTTTACGACGAAATCAAGACCACAGATATGGATCTCGGTCGTATCGGGATACACATGTTTGAGACAGCTCACACTGACAATAGTTTCCATAAAATCCTTACGCAGCAATTATTGACGTTTTATCTGAACGCTGAACTTTGAACCTTGAACTGTGAACTCCGGCCTCTTACTTCCACAGTATGACCAGCAAAAGCACCACGGTCCCGGTCCCGAGTGGAAGCCAATCCTGCCGCTGGAACCGTACCGTGCCCTTCTCGGCCATACTGCCGTTGTAACCACGGACCACCATGACCGCATAGAGGCGCGAAGCGCGTTCCACGGCCCTTATCAGCAGCATGCCGACGCCTTTTGAGATATTGGCGTTGTTCTTATACAGACTTCCCGGAGAGAAACCGCCGCGCAGCCGTATGGCCGCGGCAAAACTGTTCATCATATCGAGGAGAATAAAGAGTGTCCGGTATGTCATGAACAGGCCCGCGGCCAGTATCTCGGGAAGCAGCGCGCTGAACAGGGAAAATATCCTCGGATAGGGGGTACTCACAATAAGCATGAGCACGGCAAACGACGGCGTAATCGCCTTGAGGATAAAGAGCGCTGCAAGCCAGGTCCCACCCCGGAAGCTGATAGCGTATAAAATCGCAAACAGAGCGGCATACCACGACAGCCCCATCACTCGGAACCAGGGAAGCCCCGCCGCCGCCGCCACGGCAAGCAGCACGCCGTATCCCGCCATAAGCGGATAAGGGTTTCGGGAGAGGACCGCCGCCGACACCACGAACAGCAGGAATACGAACTTCGCGGCGGTTGAGGCACGGTGAAAGGGACCGGATCCGCTTGCGGCCCAGTAATCAATTCTTGCAACGTCTATCACCGCGCGATCCTCATTTCCGTTGACCGTCCTTTTCACGATGCAGCACATGGGCAAGCAGCTCAGGCTTTACCCGCGAAATAAATTTTACCACTGCCCCGGTAACCGCGGCTTCTATAATCCAGCCGATGCTCCCAAGCGATAGTATCATAATCGCAAAGGTCTGCACTGACGCCCGCCCGCTCTGGAGAGGGCCATGTTCGTCGCCATGGCGGATGAGTTCCGGATCGACATAAGAAACGGCTACGAGGCCTATCAGCGCCAGGGTCGTCATGAACAGCGTCAGGACAGTGGCGACCGCGGCGCTCCAGAACACGGGGAGCCGTTTTTTGAACAGATAAAACAAGGTATGGCCAAGGACCGCCTCGGAACCGAGGAGCAGTGTGTTGAGCCCGATCACGGTGATCCCACCGTGCCCCATAAGGGCAAGTATCAGGTTCACCATAAACGCCGCCAGAAATCCGAGGGCCGGACCAAGGAGAATGCCGGCAACGACCGAAAGGTTGACATGATAGGCTAAGGGAAAGATCTCAAGACTTATGGCCACGAGCATCACGGCGCTCACCGCTCCGAGGAGAGGAATCTGTTTTGCCTTATCCATCCCCCTGAGCCGGAACAGGCTGAACCCCACGGCAAACGCCATTACCATGAAGCCGAGCATCCAAAGTCCGATCGGCAGGATGCCGTCGGGTATGTGCAGGTGGGTCATGTGAAGCCTTTCTGGAAAACACAGAAGTCAGATGACAGACTATCAGAAGTCAGACTGAACCAAAAGCTGTCCCCTGTTGTCTGCCGTCTGCTGTCTGTCCTCTGTCTTCTGTCCTCTGTCTTCCGCTATCCGTCTCTCGTTCGTTTGATAAAAACGACTTTGCCGTCCCCTCCGACAAAGATGTTGACGAGCCAGCTTATGAGGCTTATAAGAATAGCTCCGAAGAACGCCGCACTGAAACTCTCAATGACAAAGCCGGGCACGAGCGTTGATACGAGCATCAGCATGGCCGCATTGACCACCAGGGTGAAGAGTCCGAGGGTGAGCAGGTTGATCGGCAGCGTGATGATGAGCGCCACCGGCCTGATCACCGCGTTCACGATACCGAGAATCCCGGCGGCGATGACTCCCATTTCCACACTCTCTATCCTGATCCCTCGTATCACGGAACCGGCGACCACGAGCGCCAGCAGATTAATGGACCAGCGCAGAAGAAAACCGAGCATGCAGCCTCCTTAGACAAAAAAAATACTATCATACTTCCACGCTCTTTGCAACCTCGAATAGGGGAAATCAGGATCCGAAGAAACTCATTGACTTTACGCCGCTTCTATGCTAAAAAATTCGCATCGTTTGAGATCATTTTTATTGAATGAAAGGGCGCTTCAAGAGCATGGGCATTGCAAAAAGAGCACGGGCCATCAAACCATCCCCCACCCTGGCTATTGCGGCGAAAGCCAAGGCCATGAAAGCGCAGGGGATCGACGTCGTTGACTTCGGCGTAGGCGAACCGGATTTCGACACCCCGGAGAATGTGAAGCAGGCAGGCATCAAAGCGATCCAGTCAGGGTTTACGAAATACACGCCGGCGGGCGGCACGGACGAGTTGAAAGAAGCGGTCGTGGAGAAATTCAAAAGAGACAACAATCTCACCTATGAAAAATCCCAGATCCTCATCTCCTGCGGGGCAAAACACAGCCTCTACAATATTGCGGAGGCCCTCTTCGATCCCGGGGACGAGGTCATCATCCCCTCCCCCTACTGGGTCTCCTATCCAGACCAGGCGCTCTTGAACGACGCAACGCCCGTCATTGTGGAGACCACTGAAGCGGAAGGATTCAAGCTCTCGGCGCGGAAGCTCGAAAAGGCCATCACCAAAAAGACCAAAGCGCTGGTGCTGAACAGCCCCTCCAATCCCACCGGGCTTGCGTACGACAAAAAAACGCTCGAAGAGATCGCGGCAATTGCCGTGAAACACCGGATATATGTGATCTCCGATGAAATCTATGAAAAACTGCTCTATGACGGCTTCACGCATTTCAGTATTGCCTCGTTCGGCCCGGAGATAAAAGACCTGACTCTTGTGGTGAACGGCGTGTCCAAGTCGCACGCCATGACCGGCTGGCGCATCGGCTACGCCGCCGGTCCCGGGGACGTGATCACCGCCATGACGAATATCCAGAGCCAAAGCACCTCGAACCCGTCATCCATATCCCAGAAAGCCGCGCTCGAAGCGCTCCGCGGCCCCCAGGACTTTATCGGCGCCATGAACATCGAATTCGACAAGAGAAGGAAGTATATGGTGGAACGGCTGAACAAGATGCCGGGGATATCATGCCTGATGCCCGTAGGCGCATTCTACGCCTTCCCGAACGTTTCAAAGCTCTTTGGCAAATCAATAAACGGGAAAACGATGAAAAACTCATCGGACCTTGCCGCGTACTTGCTTGAAGAGTCAAAGGTAGCGCTCGTTTCAGGGGACGCCTTCGGCGCTGACTCGTATATCCGGCTTTCCTATGCCACGTCCATGGAGAGCATTCAGAAGGGACTTGACAGAATAGAAAAAGCGGTCGCCATGCTGAGGGCATGAGTACAGAGTACAGAGGACAGAGTACAGAGTACAGAGTACAGAGTACAGAAGACAGAAGACAGACGAGGGACGTGGGATGAGAGCTTTTGATTCAGTCTGTCTTCTGTCTTCTGTCTCCTGTCTTCTGTCTCCTGTCTTCTGTCTACTATTTGAAAGGGGGAATTTATTATGTTGATGAAAATCGTCACCGCTGTTGTGATGGCATTGCTCGTCGTAACGCTCGGCGCGGGGGCCGTGTTCTACATCAATACATACAAACCGATGGCTGCGGAGCTTGCGCGGATGAAAGAGGGCCTGCCGGAGCTTGACAAGGCAAAAACCGAGCTCAGAAAATTACAAGAGAAGGAAAGCGGGGAAACAGCGTGGATTCAACCGGTGATCGACGCCCTGAGCGCCGGCCTGAGCGATGAGATAAAATCAGGCAAAGCTGAAGTCCTTGTTGCGGCAGGCAATAAAGTCGTCGTGAACATCGCTGAACAGGCGCTCTACCTGCCCGGTTCCTACACCTTTGCGCAAGAGAGCCCGCGGTTGCGATCGAACCTCGCTGCGCTGCTCAAGGAAAAGATAAAGGGCAAAGACATTTATATCGGCAACACGACTCAGGCGGTCCCGGCCCAGGTCAAGCGCAGAAAGAAAATCCCCGGCAAAGACGCAAGGATGCTTGCCGCGGAGCGATCAATCGCCCTCATTAAAGACTTTGAAAAGAACGGTGTTAGTCAGGACGCGCTCATTGCCGCTGCCTACTCGGCAAAACAGCCTGAGTTCGGGCTTAAGATCAAGGACCGTAAAACCGTTCTCATTATAGAAAACCCGCCAAAGGTCCTCATGGTGGCGA
>JANONA010000223.1:0-8941 GCA_031420575.1 Nitrospirota bacterium
TGCGGAGTGAAGGCCGCAAAACCGTGAAGATATAATTCCGAACCAGCGACCAGGCGCTCATGCTTATCACGATCGGCAAGGCGGTTAAACCTTTTGGCGTCAAGGGCGAGATGAAGATCGAGCCCATGACGGACTTCCCGGAGCGTTTCAAGGAACTGGGACGGGTGTATCTGGTCTCACCAGCGGGCCAGGAGCTCGTTTGCGACGTGAAGTCCGTACGGTATGCCGGTGTGACGCCGCTCCTTATTTTTGACGGCTACGATACTCCCGAGAAGGCCAAGGCGCTGAACGGGTGGTTCCTCAAGGTCCCCGAGGCGGAGGCGGTCCCGCTGCCCGAAGGGCAGTATTACTGGTACGAGCTCATCGGCATGGAGGTCTTCTCCGAAGGCGGCGAGAAGCTCGGCGCCATCGTGGACGTCTTCGAAACGGGCAGCAACGACGTCTATGTGATGAAACGCGGCAAACAGGAAGTCTATATCCCCGCAACAAAGGAAGTGATCAGGCAGGTCGACCGGAAGACAAAACAGATGGTTATTCATCTGATGGACGGCCTGATGGAATAAAGGGATGCAACGGTCCCGTCTCTTATGCGAAGACTGAACTTTGAGGTGCTCACCCTGTTCCCCGGGATGCTTGAGGGGCCGCTGAACGAGAGCATCATGAAGCGCGCCAGGGGAAAAGGGCTTCTGAACGTAGTGGTCAGAAACATCCGGGACTATACGGAAAACAAGCACAAGACCGCCGACGACAGCCCCTATGGCGGCGGCGCCGGTATGGTACTTAAGCCGGGGCCGATTTTCAATGCCATTGAGGCGCTCAAAGCGGAGCATCCCGGCGAACAGTTTCTGACGATCCTGCTCTCGCCGCAAGGAGGGCTTTTTAATCAAAAGCGGGCGGAAGAGCTTTCCGGGGAAAAGCGGAGGATCATCCTGCTCTGCGGACATTACGAGGCCATCGATGAGCGCGTTATCGAAGCTCTCGTTGATGAAGAGCTCTCGATCGGCGACTACGTGATCACCGGGGGGGAACTCGCGGCGCTTGTGGTGATCGACGCGGCCGCAAGGCTCCTGCCCGGCGTCCTGGGCGATGAAGAGTCGTCATACCGCGACTCCTTCGGCGATGGCTTGCTCGATCACCCTCATTACACACGGCCCGCTGTGTTTCGCGGCATGAAGGTCCCGGAAGCGCTTCTCTCGGGCAGCCATGCCGGCATCGACACGTGGCGCAGGCGCGAGACGCTCAGGGCCACGCTCATAAAAAGACCGGATCTTTTGGCGACCGCCGAGTTCACGGATGAAGACAGGAAGATGCTGGAAGAACTGAAGGAAGAATTGAAAATTAGAAATCCTAATATCTAAATTCTAAATAATGTCAAATAGCGAAACACAAAAAGGGAATTGATGAATTCGGTCATTCGATGTTATTTCGGATTTAGGATTTGACAATTGGAAATTGCTTTATCTGAGGGAGGTTTACCATGAACATCATACAGTCGCTGGAAAAGGCACAATTGAAAGAAGGCATACCGAGCTTCCGCGTGGGTGATACCATCCGCGTTCATGCGAAGGTCGTCGAAGGAGACAAGGAGAGGATTCAGGTTTACGAAGGCGTAGTGATCGGCCGGCAGGGCACGGGCCCGCGCGAGCTCATCCGTGTCCGTAAATTGTCCTATGGCGTGGGCGTCGAGAGGCTCTTTCCGCTCCACTCTCCCCTGATCGATAAGATTGAGATCGCCAAGCAAGGCAAGGTCCGCCGGGCAAAGCTCTACTTCCTGAGAGAGCTGCGCGGCAAGGCCGCAAGGATCAAAGAGAAAGAGCGTGTCTATGCATCCGCGGCAAAGGCCGCGGCAACGGAACAAAAGTAGCCGCAAGAACCGATTTCCAAGCGCCAAAGCACAAACAAATCCCAAATACCAGGCGCCAAATTCCACGTTGGATTTTGAGTGTTGGCGTTTATTTGGGATTTGTAATTTGATGTTCTAAGAGGTTGATATGCCTCGTGACCGGTCACTCCAGCGGGAACCGCGTCCAAGCCGCACTGATGATTTGTTCAGCGAAGAGCTTGCGGGCGATCCCCTGTTCTTCGAGCGCCGGGCGCGCGGGGCCGGCTACACGTGTATCGCGGGTCTGGACGAGGCAGGCCGGGGGCCGCTGGCCGGGGCGGTGGTTGCCGCCGCAGTGGTGCTTCCCGACGGCCTCCTGATCCCAGGGCTTACGGATTCCAAACAGGTTCCTGAACCGGAACGCGAGAGGCTCTTCGAAGTGATACGGTCGCAGGCGGTCTGTTTCGGTATCGGCGTCGCTGATGAACGGACTATCGATGAGGTGAACATCCTCCAGGCGACCATCATCGCAATGGAACGGGCGCTCCAGGGGCTCTCTCCCCGGCCCGATTATCTTCTTCTCGATGCGATCTCCCTCCCGCGCGTTCCGCTCCCGCAAAAGCCGCTCATTAAGGGCGACTGCCGCAGCCATTCCATCGCGGCGGCATCGATCCTTGCCAAGGTGACCCGGGACCGAATGATGCGGGAACTCCATATACAATATCCCCAATACAATTTTCAAAAACACAAAGGATACGGCACAAAAGAGCATCTTCTGCTTATACGCGAGCACGGCCCCTGCGACGCGCATCGCAAGACTTTTAATCCCGTTGCCCGGATGCTCGGGGGAGAGACCCGTTGAGCTTGTTTAAAAAGCTCCTCGGCAAGGAAGGTGAAGACCGGGCCGCGAAGTTTCTGGTGAAACGGGGATATAGAATCCTCGAACGGAACTACCGCACCCGAAGCGGCGAGATCGATCTTATCGCCCTGCATGACGGGATCGTGGTGTTCGTTGAGGTCAAAACCAGGACGAGCGCCGCCTACGGAGCCCCGGAACTTGCGGTCAACCCCCGGAAGCAGCGGCGGATGGTCAAGGCGGCGCTCGGGTACATCAACTATAAAAAACTCCACCAGGTCCCCTGCCGCTTCGATGTGGTTGCCATCACCGCGGAAACGGAAAATGAAGTGGAACTCATCCAGAACGCATTCGAGATGGACAGGACGCACCTTTAGCGCGTAAAGGCCAAATTAAAAAACCAAGCTCCAATTGACAAGCGCCGAATAACACATAAATAACGAGCGCCAAAGATCAAGCTCCAAACGTTTGGGAAATTGAAATTTTAAATTCGGGTATACACCGCTCCGGACGTTCACAAAGACCCTTTCGAAGCGCTTGCGGGAGACCAATGAAAAAATGGCGTGCTTTCCGGCCATGAGCGGAAGCTTTTAGCGTTTTTTCGTTGTCCCCGCCGGGGTCAAGTGGTATAGTATCGTCACCGCGGTAATCGCTTCTGTTGAAGTTTGCCTGCGCGTTTCAGCAACTTCGGATTAGTGATAAAAAAACCCTATAAAATAGGAATGGTCAGCCTTGGCTGTCCCAAGAACCAGGTGGATGCCGAGCAGATGCTCGGTATGCTCGCGCGCTCCGGTTTTGAGATAACGTCCGATCAGACCGAAGCGGACGTGATCGTGGTGAACACCTGCGGATTCATCGAATCGGCCAGGGAAGAGTCCATCGAGGCAATCCTCGACGCCGCGAGGATGAAGAAGCAGGGGAAATGCGCGAAGGTTATCATTGCGGGCTGTCTTGCCCAGCGGTACAGAGAGGATCTGTTAAGCGAGCTTCCCGAGGCCGACGCCGTAATCGGCACGGCCGAGATCGGCCGGATCAGCGAGATTTGCGAACAGGCGCTTTTGGGCAACAAGCGCGTGCTGGAAGTATCAAGCCCGGCGATGGTCTATGGCCTTCCCCGCCTGAGCACCACGCCGCTCCACTACCGCTACCTCAAGATCGCCGAGGGATGCGGTAACCGCTGTTCCTACTGTGCTATTCCCCTCATCCGCGGGAATTTCACCAGCCGGCCTTATGCGTCTATCCTGGACGAGGCCCGCGGGCTTGCCCACGAGGGCGCGAAGGAGCTTATTCTCCTGGCCCAGGATTCCACCGCGTACCGGGACGGCGAGGCCGATCTCCCGATGCTCCTGCAAGCGCTGACGCGGATACAGGGCGTCGAATGGGTGCGCCTGATGTACGCCTATCCCGGCAGGATCAGTCCCGCGCTGATGTCGGTAATGGCGGCGGAAGAGAAGATTTGTAAGTACCTCGACATTCCGGTCCAGCACTTTGACGATAAGGTGCTTGCGGCAATGAACCGGCGCGGGACATCGGAAGAGATACGCAAAACCATAGAGCTGCTCCGCAAGCGGATACCCGGGATTGCGCTCCGCACCTCGCTCATTGTGGGGTTCCCCGGCGAGACGGAGGCCGCTTTCAAGCGGCTGCTTGCATTCGTGAAAGAGGCGGAGTTCGAGCATCTCGGCGTGTTCGCCTATTCTCCGGAAGAGGGAACGGCGGCCTTTGATCTGAAAGCGCGGGTCCCCGCGGACGTTTCCGCGGACCGCCTCGACCGGATCATGAAAGCCCAGGCAAAGATATCGCTCAAAAAAAACAAGGCGCTCATCGGAACGCGCCAGCGGGCGCTCGTCGATGGCATGGAGGACCTGGCGCTCGTCAGCAGGCTTCAGACGCAGGCGCCGGAAATTGACGGGGTCGTGTACCTCTCCGAGACCGAGGCCCGACCCGGTGAATTCATTGAGGTGACAATCACTGATGCCACGGAGTATGATCTGATGGGGAAGGCATAATAGATAAGCGCCAAACAGGAAATTCAAAACATTTTGAAAATGGTGATTTTGAATTTGAATAATTATTTGAGATTTGTAATTTGAAATTTTTTCAAGGAAGGGACTTTATGGAAAACAACAATCAGGCGGCACATGCGGCAAACGGCGAAGAAAGCTTCGCGGAAATGTTCGAGAAGAGTTTTGTGCAGCGCAGCAGGCTTGAACCCGGACAGATGGTAGAAACCATCATCGTCAAGATCTCGGGAGACTGGGTATTCCTCGATCTCGGCGGCAAGGGAGAGGGCTCTCTCGATAAGAAAGAGCTGCTCGATGGGGAGGGAAACCTGACGGTCAAAGAGGGCGATCAGGTCCGCGCCTACTTTCTGTCCTCAAAAAACAATGAAATGCATTTTACCACCAAGATCGGCTCGGGCCCGGGTAAGCAGACCCAATTCGAAGACGCCTGGAGGAACAAGCTTCCGGTGGACGGCACAATCGTGAAAGAAGTGAAGGGCGGCTTCGAGGTCAAGATCGGCGGCAGTGTGCGCGCCTTCTGCCCCTTTTCCCAGACGGGACTGCGGCGGGACGAGAATCAGGCTGAGTTCATCGGCAAAACCTTCTCCTTCAACATTATCGAGTACGAAGAGGGCGGCAGGAACATCGTTCTCTCCCGGAGGGCAATCCTGGACCAGGAGAAACGGAACAGGAAGCAGGAATTGAAAAAGACGCTCCAGGAGGGGACGAAAGTCAGGGGGAAGGTGACCTCCATCCAGAACTTCGGCGCTTTTGTGGACATCGGCGGCGTGGAAGGCCTGCTCCCGATCTCAGAGCTCGCCTGGACCAGGATAGAGAAGGTCAGCGACCTCCTCTCCGTCGGACAGGAAGTCGAAGTGATCATCAAGAAGCTGGATTGGGAACAGGACCGCTTCTCGTTCAGCCTGAAAGACACGCTGCCTGATCCGTGGGACCTCGTTGCGGACGCCTTCCCGGTCGGCTCCTATCACACCGGGACCATTTCCCGACTTGCCGCTTTTGGCGCATTCGTCACCCTGAAAGAGGGCGTGGATGGTCTCCTCCATATCTCGAAACTGGGGGCCGGCAAGAGGATTAATCATCCGCGCGAGGCGGTCAAGGAAGGACAGCAGGTTGAGGTGCAGGTGGAGGCGGTTGACCGGGCACAGAGAAAGCTATCGCTCGCTTTGGCCGAGCTCAGGCGCGCCGAGGAAGAGGAAGCCGCAACGCTCAAGGACTATAAGCAGCAGGCGACGACAGAACTTCAGAACCTGGGGACGCTGGGAGATATGCTGAAGAAGGAGATGGAGCAAAAAGAGCAGTAAGGTTTGGACAGGGGTCCCCGTTTTGGGTTCGGAGAGTATGGGTATGGCGAAAAGAGTATGCTATGCTTCCGGGTTTTCGGATTCAACTAACTCCGCGTCAGGGAAGGCCTTCAGCACATCCTGCATGGCAGAGTCCTGTTCCCCGGGTTTGGACGTTTTCACGGCCCTTGCCTTTGTGTCCGGCTTTGAGGGCGATGGAGGGGGAGCGGTAATGGCCTGAACCTTCACCCGGACTTTTCTACTCAGGAGCTCTCCCGCAACCTCCTCGATAATAGCGCAACCCTCCGGTTCCTCCGCCTTCTTTACCTGAAACGCCGTGCCTTGCACGCTGATCACGAGCTCGTTATCCGTCAGGCTTATGATCTTGCTGTGCCCGAGCGCGGAGAAGAGTCCCGGCTTTTTCGATTTCAAGGCTGCCATGATACTGCCCCACAGATCCCCCTGTCCGCTCTCCGCTCTTAGTGCGGACTGTGCGGGTATCGTCGAAGCCTTCGCGTGGTATTCCGCCGGCCGCTCACTGACGCGGTGTGCCGCGGGAGTTGCCGGCATCCGGCCTGATGCAAGCCTCGCTTCAAGTTCTTTCATCCTCCCGAGCGTCTCGCCAAGCGGCGTGAGCGGCGTGAGACTGCATGCTTTGATGAGACCGATCTCGATCATGAAACGCTGGTTGGGCGACCAGCGCATGTCCTCAAGGGTCCGAGACAGCGTGTCAAAAAGCATCAGGAGGCCTTCCGTTTCAGCGCCCCCTGCCTGCTGCTTGATTGCCTCGATGTCCGCGGCCGGAAGCTCAATGATCTGCCCGGGCTCGATCGCGATCTTCGCGACTAAGAGGTTCCGCACGTGCTCAACAACACCCGCCAGGAACTGTCGCATGTCCTGCCCCTGCTCCAGCAGGGCATCCACCTGTTTAAGCAATCCGGCAGCGTCCCTTGACAAGAGTTCCGAGGTGAATTTCAGGAGAGACGCCTGGGCAACGGATCCGAGGGTGGCCTGGAGGTCTTCGTCCCGGATCTCCATGCCGCTGTACGATACCGCCTGGTCCAGAAGGCTCTGCGAGTCGCGCATGCTTCCTTCGGCGGCCCGGGCGATCATGGCAAGTCCCTGGTCGGTTATGGTAATACCCTCGGCGCCGGCGATCCTGCGGAGCCTCTCTATAATTTCGTGGAGCACAACCCGCTTGAAACCGTAGCGCTGGCAGCGCGAGTGGATCGTGGCGGGGATCTTCTGGGGTTCGGTGGTCGCGAAGATAAAGACGACATGGGGGGGCGGCTCTTCGAGGGTCTTGAGCAAGGCATTGAAGGCCTCGTTCGTGAGCATGTGGACTTCATCGATCACGTAGACCTTGTACTTGCCGACTACAGGCGCATACTTTACGGCTTCTCGCAGCTCGCGAATATGCTCGATACCGCGGTTCGATGCGCCGTCGATCTCGAGGACGTCCACGGAGGTTCCCGCCGTGGTCTCTCTGCAAGAATCGCACGCGCCGCAGGGTGTCGGCGTGGGACCTTTGGCGCAGTTGAGCGCCTTGGCAAGAATGCGCGCGGTCGTGGTTTTGCCTACGCCTCGCGGGCCGGAAAAAAGGAATGCATGGGCCAGCCGACCGGTGACAATCGCGTTCTGAAGTGTCCGCGTAATGTGCGCCTGACCCACCACGTCTTCAAATACCTGTGGGCGCCATTTTCTTGCCAGGACCTGGTAGCTCATGAAATCCTCGACCGAATGCGGAGTGCGGAGTGCGGAATGCGGAATGAAAGACCGCAATCCCCCCGAAAGAGGGAATACGGCAGTTTCATCCGTGTTCATCCGAACTGACTGTTGCTGAACCCAAAAGCAAAAAAGCTCACGTGCCCGGGCTTCCCTGCGGCACACCCGGAACCCGTTTACCGCTGCTTCCTTCCGGATCTGACGGGATTCACAGGACCGTGATTGCGCAGGACCCGGGCTCGTGAGCGCTTAACGACAGTTCAGAGTACAAAGTACAGAGTTCAGAGTAAAATCCAGATATTACATCTCCCGGTTCAATACTTTGTACTGTGTACTGTGTACTCCGTACTCTGTACTATATTTTAATGGCGGAGAGGGTGGGGTTCGAACCCACGTTAGGTTTCCCTAAACACGCTTTCCAAGCGTGCGCCTTCGGCCGCTCGGCCACCTCTCCGTTAACAACAGTTTACTACGGTACAAAGTACAAAGTACTGAGTACAGAGTAAAATCAAGATATTCCATCTTCAGGTTTAATACTCTGTACTATGTACTCTGTACTATGTACTCCGTACTCTGTACTCTGTACTTTATTTGAATCATGGCGGAGAGGGGGGGATTTGAACCCCCGGTGGAGTTACCCCCACAACAGTTTTCGAGACTGCCGCCTTCAGCCAGCTCGGCCACCTCTCCCCTAACAACAGTTTACTACAGTACACAGTACAGAGTACACAGTACACAGTACAGAGTTCAAAGTACAGAGTTCAAAGTAAAATCCAGATATTACATCTCCCGGTTTAATACTTTGTACTCTGTACTGTGTACTCCGTACTTCGTACTCGGAACTATGTTGTTATTTCCGCCGGAGCTTTTCGAAGAATCCACTCAGCATCGCGCGGCATTCCGCCTCGAGCACTCCCGGCGTGATCCGGTACACATGATTCAACCTGTTGTCACGGACCACATCGTACACAGACCCGAGTGCGCCGGCTTTGGGGTCCCGGCATCCGTATACCAGCCTGTTGACCCGCGCGAGCACCAACGCGCCCGCGCACATAAGACAGGGCTCAAGGGTCACGTACAGGGTCGCGTCGTGCAACCGCCACCTGCCGAGCCTCGCGGACGCTTCGCGGAGCGCCAGGGCTTCGGCGTGCGCCGTCGGGTCCTGCAAGGTCTCGCGCATATTGTGCGCGGCTGCGATGACCTCGCCGGCGATTACCAGCACGGCTCCGACCGG